>JAYTNA010000510.1:0-6408 GCA_043748865.1 Saprospiraceae bacterium | reverse complement strand
TGCTTCACTCGATCAATTCGCTGCAAATAATTGGAGTTTGGGTTTGTATCCTTCGCGTAACTCGCAACTATCATTTAATATGCATAGTTTTGGAAGCATCCGTTCAAATCCTTTTTATTTTTATTCTAATGAAGGTCATGAATATGATGCGCCGCGCCAATATCCGGAGTTGAATTGGTTTGGATTAAGTTTTGGCGGATTTTATGGGGGCGGTGTTGTGATGCGGTCTATGGCAGCACCAATGGCTAAACACGCGGCGGCCGACTCAAAAAATGTGGACTTAGGTAATATTGTATTACAAGAAGACACAAACGCATTACAGGAAGTTGTTGTGACCGGTTATGCAGCAGGAGTAACTAAAAAGAGTATGACTGCTTCAGTAGCTACCATAAAATATGTGCCGCCTGTTGTTACAATAAAAGAAAGTGATGACAATCCACCGACTCCCACCGACTTCTCCCAAATAAAATCGCGCACCAACCTTAACGAAACTGTATTTTTTTATCCGAATTTAATGACGGATAGTGCGGGCAATGTGGTGGTGAAATTTAAAATGAATGAAGCACTCACACGGTGGAAATTTTTAGCGTTGGCGCATACAAAAGATTTAAAAGTGGGTGTAAGTGAAAAATCAATCGTCACACAAAAAGATTTAATGATAATTCCGAACACACCGCGTTTTGTCAGAGAAGGTGATGCGATGGAATTGAGCGCGAAAGTGACAAATCTTTCTGATAAAGTACTGAACGGAGAAGCTGCGTTGGAATTATTTGATGCTATAACGCTAAAAAAATTAGATTGGGAAATTAACGAAACCGTTGGTAGAGACGCGATGCATCGCGTCTCTACGTTCTCAATAAAACCCGACGAAAGTGCGCCACTGTTTTGGAAAATTAAAATTCCGAACGACGGCGCGCAAGCATTGACCTTGCGTTACGTCGCAAAAGCCGGGGATTTTAGCGATGGTGAAGAAGTGACGATTCCGGTTTTAACCAATCGTCAACTCGTGACAGAAACAATGCCGATGAATGTGCGCGACGGTGCGACAAAAACTTTTAATTTTCAATCGTTACGTGATGCCGATAAATCGCCGACGCTGACGACACAAAAATTAACTTTAGAGTTCACGCAAAATCCGGCGTGGTACGCGGTGCAAGCCCTGCCGTATCTGATGGAATATCCTTACGAGTGTACTGAACAATTATTTTCGCGCTATTACGCCAACACACTTGCAACAAATGTAGCGAACACTCACCCGAAAATAAAAGCAGTTTTTGATCGCTGGCGAACAATTGATGTGGAGGCGTTAAAATCTAATTTATCAAAAAATCAAAAATTAAAAACCGCACTGCTCGAAGAAACGCCTTGGGTTTTGCAAGCACAGAGTGAAGAAATTCAAAAGAAAAATATCGGTTTGCTCTTCGATTTGAATAAAATGGGCAACGAAGCGCAAAACGCAATCAATAAAATGCACGACAGACAGCAACCTGATGGTGGTTATGCGTGGTTTCCGGGTGGTCGCACGAGTTGGTTTATCACACAATATATCGTTTGCGGTTTTGGACATTTGAAATCGTTGGGTGTAATCAAAAGAGACATCGGACAACAGATAACGGACGACAGACAACAAACAATCAAAGATGTTAAAAATGAAATGATTACAAAAGCGATTCATTTTTGCGACACTGAATTTGAAAAAAATTATGCGGAATTAGAAAAAATGTTTACAGAGAAAACAATCAAACGCGAAGACGATCATTTGTCGAGTTTAGATTTGCAATATCTATATGCAAAAACATTTTTTCCGGACAGCGCGTCAAAACCCAAAACGCCGGCGTATAATTATTTTATGGCACAAGCCGAAAAATATTGGTTAAGTCGCAGCATCTATGAACAAGCGATGATTGCATTGATTATGAAACGCACCGGCAAATCGGCTGTAACTGACGGAATTGTCGCTTCATTGAAAGAACGCGCTATGAATAACGAAGAACTCGGAATGTATTGGAAAAGCGATTGGGGTTATCATTGGTACGAACAACCGATTGAAACACAAAGCATGATGATAGAACTTTTCAATGAGGTCGGCGACCAAAAAGCAGTGGATGATTTGAAAGTCTGGCTTTTAAAAAATAAACAAACCAATGCGTGGAAGACGACAAAAGCGACATCGGAAGCGGTGTATGCACTTTTAAAAACCGGTGGTCAGTGGTTAGATGGTGATACGAATGTGGCTATCAAAATCGGCGGACAAGATTTGGATATCAGTCAAATAAAAAAAGAAGCGGGTACGGGATATTTCAAAACGGACTTGGTGAACAACGGACAACGGACAACAGACAACAGCAATAAAAATTCGGTTCTTGTAGGGACAGGTCGAGACTTGTCCACTGTTACCATTTCCAATCCGAATAATGTTGTCGCGTGGGGTGCAATGTATTGGCAGTATTTTGAAAATTTGGATAAAATAAAAACGTTTAAAGCAACACCTCTGACGATTAATAAAAAATTATTTTTAGCATCAAACACAAACAAAGGTGAGGTAATGTCGCCGATAATAGCAATAACAAATTTAAAACCTGGTGATAAAGTAAAAGTGCGTATAGAATTGCGCGTGGATAGAGACATGGAATTTGTACACATGAAAGATATGCGTGCAGCAGGATTTGAACCAATAAATGTTTTGAGTGGTTACAAATATCAAGGCGGTTTAGGCTATTACGAAATGACACGAGATGCCGCGACGAATTTCTTTTTCGACTATTTACCAAAAGGAACGTATGTTTTTGAGTATCCACTCTTCGTCAATCATCGCGGCGATATGTCGAACGGCATCACGACCATTCAATGTATGTACGCGCCGGAATTTACTTCTCACTCGGAAGGGGTAAGGGTAGTAATTGGAAATTGACGATAGACAACGGACGACAGACAAGGGTTAAATTTTTTCTGTTGTCCGTTGTCTGTCGTCCGTCGTCTATAAAAAAAACTTTTTTTGAAAATAACTGCGCCAAACAATCATATCGGTACACATGAAAGCTAATTCTTTTAACGACATTTGAATACTGCAAACGCGCCTATCGAAACTTTCGGTACGCGCATTGTTGGTTTTAAAAAGAATATCTTCCGAGATATTTCCCCACCGACGTGACGGCATAATACAAACTAACATTCCGGCAAAAGCCGACGGTAAAATCAAACTCGAACCGTGAATCCCAACCGCCAAAATGCTTTCTGCGTAAATTTTACAGGTTTTTATTTCCGCAACATCATCAAATTGTTCGACGCGCAAATCTTCGATAAAATCAGGAAACTTGAATGATTTTCCTAATCCTGCTACCGTAAAACGAAAATCGGTAGTTGATAATTGGTTTATCGGTGATTGGTTTATTTGTTTGTTGGCGATGAGTGCTTGGCGATTAGAATTATTATTAAGTTCCGCTTTAAGTTTTTTCATAAACGCCACTACCCTATTGAAATGAAAACGCAAAAACCATTTTTGAATGCCCAATTTTTTTAAAACTTCATAAAAAAACCAATTTTTTATCCAAAGTCGGTCCAAATCTTCTCGCCATATAAAAGTAATACGCAGTTTTTCTTGTTCAAAATTATAAGTTTCAATTCCGGTAAACCAAGAAATATCGGTCAGTGTTTTCGGATTGAGTACTTGCGCCAATTCAATTCTTTTAAACCGTTGACATTCATTCTGTATTTTGAGATTCAAATGGGGATAATAGTCATTAAAATCCGGCATTTTCATTTTTACTATCCAAATTTCGGCGATATTCGGATGCTTCGGTATCATCCAAGTTAAGAAAACAGGCGTGATAATGATAAATTTTTTATCCGGATATTGTTTTATTAAATCTTCTAAGCACAACAAACGCACTAAACAATGTCCGTAATGCGTATCCAAAACATTTAAAATAATAACTTCATCTGCTTCACTTTTTTTTTCTACCTTGAAAGAAATTTCTTGATTGATTGGAGATGTAATAATTCGTTCCAAAGATTTATTAAACCAATTAGATGTGACTTGTTCACCATAAAATTTTTGGTTGGATGTATCTAAAATACCGCCTAATAATAACGCTTGCCCGACCTGTAAATCGCATAGAAAATTATTACCGCAATTCGGGCAAACAGCATCGGAACAAACGTGCGGACCTTGCCAAATAATTTTTTTAGATTGTAAAATTGTTTTACAAATCGGACAATTTACCGTGAAATTAAGATTGGGTTTTATTTCTATCATAGAACAGAATTATTGGAATTTTAAGCAGAATTATAGGAATTTTGAAAATCTTGTTGCTTTTATTTATATTTTTGCGGAGCAAATCAACTTTCAATTTTTAACTATTTCCATAATGACTTACGAAAATATTTTAATCGCTAACGAAAATAATATCGTTACACTGACTTTTAACCGAGAAAAATCTTTAAACGCATTGAACTACAAAACGATGCAAGAACTAAAACATTTTTTCGGCGACGGTTATAAACAACATGTCAATCTTGTCGGTGTAATTCTTACAGGCAGCGGTGCAAAAGCATTTGTTGCCGGTGCAGATATTACGGAATTTATCAGTCTCGGCGGCAAAGGTAAAATGTTATCGCAACGCGGTAATAATATTTTTGCAATGATTGAAAATTTTCACCGTCCTGTGATTGCGGCAGTGAATGGTTTTGCGTTGGGCGGCGGTTGCGAACTGGCAATGGCGTGTCACATACGCATTGCATCTCCGAATGCAAAATTCGGCCAACCGGAAGTGAATCTCGGAATTATTCCGGGTTATGGTGGTACACAGCGTTTAACTCAACTCGTCGGAAAAGGTAGAGCATTGGAATTGATGATGACGGCAGATATGATTGATGCACAAGAAGCGCATCGCATCGGTTTGGTAAATCATGTGGTGCCGGAAGGCGAAACCGTAAATAAAGCGAAAGAAATTCTAAATAAAATTGCGACAAAAGCACCCGTTGCGATTTCAAAAGTCATTTCGAGTGTGAACGCGCATTTTGCGTTAGGCGGTGAAGCCGGTTTTGAATTTGAAGTACACGAATTTGGAAAATGCGCCGCTACCGTTGATTTTAAAGAAGGGGCGACGGCGTTTGTTGAAAAACGTAAAGCAAAATTTATTGGGCGGTGATTTGTTTATTTTTGATACAATATAGGAATAGCTTCACCCGGCAAGCCTTCCAAATCAATCGCATTTTTAGCTAAGTCGAAAGCAAATTCAATATCGTTTTCCGATGCCAAACTTCTGTAAAAACCGGTTGAAAACTCAATTGCAGTAGCATCGGGAATGGCAGTGTTCATGCCTATGACATACGGAACACCGGCTTTAAAAATAGCTTGAGCTTGTTCTTCAGAATAACAGGCGTTGAGAATGACGAGATCAATTTTAAATTTTTTGAGGCATATCCCGAATAAATTAGCTAAAGCAGTACCGGCGACAAATTTTTTTGCACCACGCGCATCTAATAAATAAATACCGGCAACGTTTCCTGTGTTGAGCGGTGTATGACCAATAGCTCTTTCAAAATTATCGGGTGTTGGCGGCTGGCTAATGCTCATACTTGCTGCTGTGCCGTGTCCCGAAAAGTGTATAAAACGTGGTTTATAATTGATGAGGGCTGTTTGTAAAAGCGAAACAGTTGTTGCCGGTTCAGATTTTATTTTTAAAGTACTGTTTTGTACATTCAAAAAAATCTGTACAAATTCTTGATTGAGATTTAGTTGCGGTGCATCATTTGGATTAGCTGCTAAAAAAAGAATGGTATTATCATCAAGTTGCTGCTGCTTAGGCGGTGTCACCGGATTGATTTCCGATTTTTTTTCCACTTCCGGCAAATTAGGAACGGTGTTCGACAATTTGCCGATCATGTCCATCAAACCATAGTTTAATTTAGCGATGCCGACATTATATTCGGACGATGGTAGTATTCCGATATTTTTATCGCGTTGTAGTGAATTGTATTGACCGGTGAGTAGAATAAGTGTGCCGAATATTTTTACATCATTTTTTTCAGCCCATTTTGAAAAAACATTCAAACATTCTCCGGTATCTCCGGCTGCAATTAATTGTCTCAAACATTCTTTGAGTGTTGTCATAAATCATTTATACTACGCCCTTTCGGACAATTAGGATTATTCAAACCCAAAAGTATAAAAAGAGCGCGTTATATTTTATTTTTGGTGAAGGAATTTAAACTACGAAACAGTTGAGGTTTAAACACTTACAATTATAAAGGTGCAGCGCACCGTTCTCTTGGTAGAAAAATAGGTGATAAGCGTTTTAAGGTGCGGTATACCTTTACAAAAAAATTAAAAACAAAATATAATTTTGCATGATTAAAAAGGGAAGGGTTAGATAAAGACCGGAGGTGCAGAAGGTAAAACCTGTG
>JAYTNA010000509.1:0-9486 GCA_043748865.1 Saprospiraceae bacterium | reverse complement strand
TGAAAAAAACCGGCGTATTTAAAGATGAGCAAATTGAAAAATTGAAATCTTATGTTGATTTTACGGATTGAAATTTTTCAACTATCAGCCTTCAGCCTTAAGAAATAAAGCTGATACCTGAAAGTTTGTAGCTTAAATCTATAAAATATTATGTTTTTGAACCGACTCTAATTATTGGGTCGGAAAAGTCGTAACAACAATTTTAGTACATATTGTGTGTTTTTAAAGCAAAAAATAAATAAATGGAATAAGCCTTTACAAAGACACAATTATTTTTTCACCAAATTCAAAATTAATGAAGAGGTATGTTATTTACTTATTTACTTTTGCAACAGGTCTTTTATTATTAGCGATGTCTTTTCAGAGTGAACCGATTATAAATGCACCAACGACAATTAATGGATCATTGATTCCAAGCATCGAATCGGTTAAAATATCCCAAAGCGGAAAAGAAGATCCGCTCAACAAAGTTTTAAGAAAACTTTATACTAAATCACCTATTAATTTGCTCAAACTGCCCGAAATTGAAGGCAAGTTACTTTCATCTTTAAGCTATCAATCAGAATTGCTTAAACTCAACGTTGGAGAACATAAATTCGGAAACTTAACAGTTAATTCTTCCGATTTGCTCCAAGTAGTAGAAACTTTAAAAAAACTTAAAAAGAGTGAACAACTTACAGATTGGGTAGATGCTTATCAAATTTGCGGCAGCGATATGCGCGGCAATGTGCGATTTACCGGTTACTACTCACCGACGGTGAGTGCAGCTTATAAAAAAACAGAAGAATATAACACGCCGGTTTATTTATCTACGAAACAAGATGATATTTACATTGTCGTTTATGTGAAAAACGCAGAAGAAATTCATCGGATGCGTTTAGAAGGCTATGCTTATTTAGTTTTTGAAAATGGTCATCGCGATTTGATTTCTTATGACGGCGCTTCTTGTACCTTATATAGCGAGGACGGCAAAAAATCTTTTGCCACCGTTTTCACGCCGAAAAACTTCTCCGAAAGAAATAAACCGATGGGTGCATCTAGTCTTGTACCACTCACGAGGGATATTTCTGTGGCTGTTGATGCGGAATATATTCCACTGGGTTCTGTACTCATGGCAGAAATACCGATTGTTGATGAGCGCGGTAATTTAGTTCGTAAAGATTTGCGTTTCGTTTTAGCACAAGATAAAGGTAGTGCCATTCGTGGTGCGGGTCATATAGATTTATATATGGGCGAAGGCGAAGGTGCGAAAAACAGGATTCGCAACATGAATAAGTACGGTAAAGTTTGGTTACTGTTACCTAAATCTAATGATGTGAACAGTGCGTTGGCACAAAATATTAGATAGTATTTTTTTTCTCGGGATTTTAAAAGCGTTTTTGCAAAATTGTTTGCAAAAACGCTTTTTTTATTTCCGAAAAAATTTTATCTAAAAAAATTCAAGATTTTTATAAAAAAACTCGCGCAAGAAATTTATTTTTCTTTGCGCGAGTTTTTTTTCACACGTAGTAGTTGAATAAAAATAAATACTGCTTTTATTTTTCGAACAATCATTAACAACAACTAATTTAAAACCTTAAACTTTGTATATTTCACCAACGCTTTGGGCATCACAATGCCTTCGGGCGTTTGGTTATTTTCTAAAAGCGCGGCAATGATGCGCGGCAAAGCTAATGCAGAACCGTTAAGTGTATGTACGAGATGAATTTTACCGTTAGCGTCTTTATATCTGCATTTTAAACGATTGGCTTGATAGTTTTCAAAATTACTCACCGAACTCACCTCCAACCAACGTTTTTGTGCAGCCGACCACGCTTCAAAATCATAAGTCATTGCAGAAGCACTACTCATATCGCCGCCGCAAAGTTTTAAAATGCGGTACGGTAATTCGAGTTTTTGCATCAATTTTTTCACATGATTTATCATTTGCGCGTGTGCTTCGTAGGATTTTTCCGGTGCGGTAAATTGCACAATTTCCACTTTATCGAATTGATGCACGCGATTTAAGCCGCGCACGTGCGCACCATAACTGCCGGCTTCGCGGCGGAAACATTGCGAGTAAGCACAAAGTTTGACGGGAAAATCTTTTTCCGAAAGTATCACGTCGCGCAAAATATTAGTCACAGGCACTTCTGCCGTCGGAATCAAATACAAATCATCTTTTTCGGCGTAATACATCTGTCCTTCTTTATCCGGAATTTGTCCGGTGCCACGCGCCGATGCTTCATTAACCATAAGCGGCGGAATAACTTCTTCGTAACCGGCTTTGTGTGCTTCGTCGAGAAAAAATTGAATGAGTGCGCGTACCAATTTCGCACCTTTACCTCTGAAGACCGGAAAACCGGCACCGGTAATTTTCACGCCGAGTTCTAAATCGAAAATACCATATTTATTCGAGAGTTCCCAATGCGGCAAAGCATCGGCGGATAATTCCGGTAACGGTTGCGACCACGCTTGAAAAACTTCATTCTCTTCCGGCGTTTTACCGAACGGTACGCGATGATTTGGTAAATTCGGCAGACTGACTAGAATATCTTCGAGACTTGCTTCGGCTTGTTTGCGCGTATCTTCAAGGTCTTTTGTTTTTTCTTTTAAAGCAGCCACTTCTTGCTTGGCATTTTCTGCTTCAGTTTTTTTTCCGGACTTCATCAATTCACCAATCGCTTTCGATGCTTTATTTATTTCCGAGAGTGTATTATCCAATTCCGTTTGCGCACTGCGACGTTTGTTATCGATATTTAATATCTTTTGAGTTGTGTCTTCAATGGCGTCCAACGACCAATTTCTTTTTAGAAATCCGGTACGAACGCGCTCTTGTTCTTCTCTGAAAACTGCGACTTGTAACATAAATAATCTAATGATAAATGATGAATGATGAATTTCATTCGGCGAAATTTATTATTCGTTAATGCAATACGACGCAAAACTAATGCGTGTAAACGAAAAAAGTAGCAAGAAGTTTTAGGAAATAAAAGCAATTACCAAGTTAACACCTCAAGAGCTTGCCCCAATAGTAAATTTGTTTTAGGTAAATCAGTTCTCTGCCTGATGAGTTCTCTCCAAACAGTAGGATGTGAATGAGTCAAAATATCGTTTTTTATTGAATCAAGGATTTTTTGTTTTTCAATGGCAAATACAGCAGTCTCATCAATTTCGGTACTATCAATTTCACTTTCTCCGTTTACAGCAATAATAAGTTCATTAAAGTTTGCTGTGCTTTTCACTCTGATATAATTTCTAAGTTCATGAAGGTACCATTTGTGAGCGGCTTTACGTTGTCTTACTAAATCTTGTCGCCCATTTAAATCCAATAAATCTTTTGTGTATTTGGCTTTTTCATATTCTCTTGTCCCTTGCGGATATATTTCCCTGAAAATAAATTGTCTCGAAATAATATCCAATTCAAGTAATGCCATTGGATCTTCACTTCTTTGATTGATAAATAAAGCATCTTCATTCGTCGGTACTAAATAAACTCCGACTTTCGGTGTTATATCTTGAATAATTATAGTTCCGGCCGGGTTGAAAATTTTAAAATTATCAGCTTTATAACGAGAGTTACAATTGCCGCAAGCAAAAACATAATTCGCCCATGTAAATGCTTTTTCCGGATAAAGTCGTTTTGGATAAATATGTTCAATATCCGTTGCTTCATTATGCTCACAGTAAACACAAATACTCGCTCCTGAACACATATCTTTTAGAACAGACTTTACATTATCAAAAGCTGCTCTCGCAGCATTACTACTTGTTTTATTATCCCATCGTGAAATCGCTCTTTTTATTTTTGCTTCATAAGTCACCTCATTGGTTATGATTCCTTGAACCGTTGTAAGATGATTTTCTGTAGCAGGCAAAATATTTTTAGTGTTCAATGGTATCATCGGCAGGAAACATTAATTTTAGTTGATTCAATTCTTGTTCTTCTTTTGTTTCTAATTTTCCCTTCCTTTTTTTATTACTCAACGCCACAAGTTTTTCTTTTTTCTTTACAGCTTCTAATGAAATCGTTACGCCTTTTCCAAAAAAAGTAGTACCGTAAGCATCCAACACATCTCCGTTAACAAGTTTATTTTTATCGGCATCCGAAATTTTTCCGGAAGGTGCATTAGTACCCGGAGCAGCCAATATCCAAATACTCCCTTTTTCACAGGCTCTACAAATTAAAGCACTATGAGTAGTAACAATGAACTGAATATTTGGAAAGTATTGAGTAAACCATTGTCCTATACGTGTTTGCCAAGTAGGATGTAAGTGGGCATCAACCTCATCAATAAGCACCACGCCGGGTAGATTTATATAATTCTGATTTTCATTTTCAAATACCTTATCTGTGCCATAGGTTTCCATGAGGAATCGAATAATATCTAATGTCATACTTAATATTGAGCGGTAACCATCGCTCATTTCATACAATGAAATTTTTACGCCGTTAGCGTCTAATAATTGTATGCCGTCAGAATCAATATCATCAAGTAATGTTGCACCATTGGGTAGTAATTCAGATTTGTTTATAAAGTTAATAATACCTTCTAAATCTTTTTTTGCCTTCGGTTTTTTTTGTGAATCTAACGCAAGATCTTTTAACCATGCTGTCAATTGTGTCAGAGCAACATCATCTCTAAAAACAGAAATACATGCACCCAATTTTGGTTTGCTGCTGTATAAATGTGTGAAAACATCTGAACCGCCACGCAGCCTCCGAAACGGTCCGTAAGCAGCAGTGTACCAACCACTTAAACTGTCTTTTCCCCACAATGCAGTTGTAGGTGTAACTTTACCTTCAATATCAACTTTTTCATTTCCATTCTTACGCTCTATAATAATTGATGAAGTAGCAATACCTTTTTTTGACTGTGTATAAACCGGCTTATCATAAGTATTATCACGGTTTACCGAAACTACAATTTCACCTTTATTTATAAAGGGTGGTAGCCAATTCAAGAAATTTTCAAAAGAAGATAGTGCTTTTGCATTATCTTCTCCTAATAATCCGAGAGCAATACTTCTGATAATAGAAGACTTACCGGTACCATTGTCCCCAATAATCACATGCCATCCGGCAGCCGCTTCGTCGAATCTCATCTCAAAATGATCAATTGAGCGAATGTTTTTTATGGATACATTTTGTATATACATGGTGTCTTTATTTATTCCGCAAATTTAATCATTTTTTACATTGTAGAATGTGTACTATCAATTTAGTATAAAATCAATCGTATTTCATTCACAAAACTACACTGCCGTCGCGTTCCTCTTGCACTTTAAAAGGAAAAACCAAAATAAAACTGCTGCCTTTTTCCGGTTCACTTTTAACGTCAATTGTACCTTTATGCGCCGTCATCATCGCTTTTACATAAGATAAACCTAAACCGAAACCTTTGACGTCGTGTACATTTCCGGTAGAGACGCGATAAAATTTTTCAAAAATGCGTTTGCGTCCTTCTTTACTCATGCCGATACCGTTGTCGGTAACGGTCACTTCAACGCCGTTAGTGACATTGCGCGTGGAAACAATAATTTGAGGCTTTTGAGGCGTGTATTTATTCGCATTGTCCAACAAATTATTTATCATATTGGAAATATGCGTTGCGTCCCCTTCAATCATGGGATTTTCTGCGTTAAGTTGTGTGGTGACAATCCCATCTTTTTTTTCTACTTGCAAACCAATATTTTCTACTGCCGCTTCTATCACATCATGTAAATCAACTTCGCTTAAATTCAAAGTATATTTTCCTTTTTCAATTTGCGCCATTTGTAAAACCTTTTCTACTTGCCCGTTCATGCGCTTATTTTCTTGCTTAATGATACCGATAAATTTTTTTATTTTTTCCGGATTAGAAATAACATTTTGATTACTGATAGCATCTGCCGCCAAAGAAATAGTGGCAATCGGTGTTTTAAACTCGTGCGTCATGTTGTTAATAAAATCGGTTTTCATTTCCGAAACTTTTTTCTGATGCAAAACAACATAAATCGTGTAGGCAAAACAACCGATAATGATTGCCGTAAAAAGCAAAGACAAAACTAATCGAGACAACATATTGCCCCAAACAAGCGTCGTTTTATTCGGAAATTGAATAAATAATGTACCGGGTGGCGTGTTTTCAAACGGGAATATTTGGGAGGTGTATTCAGAATTTTTTATAAAAGTATAATTATGCTGATTGTCATGCGGATCAACGATATGACCATTGACGAAAATAAAACCTTCGTCCGGTATTGAATAGATACCATAATTATAAGGAATTTTTACGCCTCTTTCAATCAATGAAGATTTCAAAAATTTATTGACATGCTCAATATTAAATCGATTAGCTAAAGGTTGTTCGTGCATGGATTGCTTAATTTGTTGAAATTCTGCACCTTTTACAACCATACCGTTTTGCTCTATCAAAAGTTTTGTTACTGTGGCATGCACTAAAAAAGCACCGATATCTTTTCCCTGACTTTGCAGCGAGTAACCGTTGTTGTAACGCGTTACCAATTCATCTTCATCGTGCGCAATATCTGTAGAAGTAGCTTCCAACGCGGAACGCACTTGGTGATCGAAATGGTCTTCTCCGGCTTTTATGCTGTTGGAAATAAAAATCAATTGGAGCGTGACGATACCTACCAAAGCTAAAGTCATAAAAGCAATTATCCACCAAATTGTGTGCGTCTTCATATTTTCTTTTTCAGTTCAAAAACGATAATGTTCACAAAAATACATAATACAGCACGGGATAAATATTGTTTTAACAGAATTTTAACCATACAAACCGTTACGTTCTTTTTATATGCGGATATTCATCGAAAATTTTAGTTAGTTTTGTGAATCGAAATCAAAATGTATGAAAGAACTATTTTTATCGCTCTTACTCTTTTACATTCATTCGACAGCTTATGTACAAATAAATTATGTACCCAACCCGGGTTTTGATTCCGTAGATTGCACTAAATTCGGTCAAGTGCCGCTCGGCGGTTTTTCGGCTAACGACGGAACGCCGTTTCAAATAAGTAAGCAGGAATGGAATAATTTTAAGGAGGCACGCTCGTATGTCGGACAAGCCTATATTGATAACGTTTGTTCGGGCGATAAAAACTATACTAATATTCCATTAAATAGAATTCCCGTTATTCCCGGTCTGAATTATAGTTATCAACAGCCTTTGAGCGGCAACGGTTATGCAGTGATAAAAGTATATGATTACACCGGGGTGCAAGTAACCGGAGAAACTAAAACGGCAGATCGCGGTTATCTTATAGCTCAACTCTACGGAAACTTACCGACAAATAAAAAATGCTTCGTAGAATTTAGTGTGTCGTCCTACTTTCCGGAAGTGACACCGTATTTCACGGCGCAAAAATGGTATTTCAATGATGCCATCGGTATGAAATTTTTTTCCGGATTGCCGCAAAGTATTCCGGGTGTACGCAATGTGATGGCTTATTATTCAGCCGATTTAGAAAGTAAAAAGTTTATAGACGATACCTCCGGTTGGACCCGCATCAGCATGTGTTATACACCCTTAGGCAATGAAAAATATGTAGTCATCGGCAATTTTTCTAATGATTACAAAACAAATATTAAATGGGATAATTCGCCCTTACCAATTCCGGTTATTCATCCCGGCAATTCCGTAAATTTACCTAATACATTTTATATTGACGGTGTTATCATTTCACCCTTCGATCCCTTTGTTGCAGATACTCTGATTCTTTGTGAAAATGCTACCATAAAACTCGACGCACATTTTTTTCACGCTTCTTATAAGTGGAATACGGGTGATACGACTTCGTTCATCAACGTAAAAAAACCGGGCATTTATATCGTGCAAGCTATTATTGAAAAATGTGTTTTCGCAGATACCGTCACCATTGTATCCGAAAAAACATATAAAGCTATTCCGCTCGATACCGGATATTGCAAAAACGGTAAACCTTTAATTCTTACGGCTCATGCTTCTCCGGAATACATTTACCGGTGGAATACCGGCGCAACAACTCAAGGCATTTACATCAATAAAATCGGCACATATGCTGTCACCGTTACAACATCGGACTGTGTATTACATTACAGTTCAAACGTAACAGAAGAAAAATGTTCGTGTCGTTTTTATGCACCTACTGCTTTTTCGCCGAATGGTGACGGCAATAATGATATGTTTAAACCGTTCATCGCTTGTAAAATTATAACGGTAGAAAGTTATAAACTCATTATTTTCGATAAATTCGGCTCGGCGATTTTTCATACCGTTGACATCAATGAAGGTTGGGATGGTACTTATCGCGGACACGCCCGCGATTCGGATAATTACACGTGGGTAGTTGAATATACACTTTTCAATACTGTAACTAATGATTTTGAAAATTTTTTAGAGAGTGATGTTGTGATGCTTGTGAAATGATTCTTCAGCTATCAGCTTTCAGCCTTTAGCTTTAAGCTATCAGCAGCTAAAGTATAATAAACTGATAGCTGATAGCTGATAGCTGATAGCTTAAAAATGATTTTAAACTTCCTTTCTTTTCTAACCACAAAACCGTAATTTTGCGCCGAAAATTTAATAAAGTATTAGTTATTGGGTATTAGTTATTAGTTATTGGGCATTAACCAATAACCGATAACGGATAACCGATAACCCAAAAACTAAATAAATGGCTTTAAAATGCGGTATTGTCGGCTTGCCGAATGTCGGAAAATCTACACTCTTCAACGCACTCACGTCGGCTAAAGCTTTAGCTGCCAATTATCCTTTTGCTACAAAAGATCCGAACATCGGCATCATCACCGTGCCGGATCCACGACTCGATAAATTAGCGGAAATAGTTGTACCGCAACGCATTCTGCCGACAACGGTGGAAATTGTGGATATTGCCGGATTGATAAAAGGTGCTAGTAAAGGCGAAGGTCTCGGCAATCAGTTTTTGGCGACTATCAGAGAAGTGAATGCGATTGTGTATGTCGTGCGTTGTTTTCACGACGATAATATCGTTCACGTTGAAGGTTCCGTTGATCCGTTGCGCGATAAAATGATTATTGACAGCGAACTCATTCTGAAAGACCTCGAAACTTTAGAAAAACGCACAGACAAATACAGAAAAAATACGAAAGGCAGCGATAAAAACGCTTTATACATCGTTTCGTTTTGCGAAAAACTTTATACGCATCTCGAAGACGGCAATCCGGCGCGCACTTTTCCGCTCATTAATCCGGAAGATAAATCTATTCTCGAAGAAATGCTTTTGCTCACCGCAAAACCGGTTTTATATGTTTGTAACGTGGACGAAGCAGCCGTAAAAACAGGTAACGCTTTGACGGCAGCCTTTAAAAAATCAATAGAAAAAGAAAAAGCGGAAGTCGTTTTGATTTGCGCACAAATTGAAGCCGAAATTTCGGAACTCGAAACCAAAGAAGAACGCTTGGAATACATAGAAATGATGGGTCTTGATGAACCTGGGGTGAATAAAGTGATTCATGCAAGCTATAAACTCCTCAACTTAATT
>JAYTNA010000508.1:0-5642 GCA_043748865.1 Saprospiraceae bacterium | reverse complement strand
AATGATGCTCCTTCTTTTTCTGCTACAGAATTTCCAAAATGTAATTTACGGACTATTATTTTTTGTTGTATCATTATATAAATTGAAATTTACACTTAGTTTGAATTGATTAATACACTGCCTGTTCTACCTTTTCATATCACGATTATATATCTAAATGATTCTCGATAGTTTTAATTATACTCGGAGCATTAAATCCCACAATTTTACCATTTGAGTTACAAGCATCTTGAATAAATCGAGGAATATTACCTGTATAGTTCCAAGGTTTGACACCCAAGATAGGTTTATTGTAATTCAAAGCATATTCAACTTCTTTTTGAACCCAAATACTATTAGTCATGGACATTTGTGCAAAAACAATAAAGAAATTACATTGTCTTACCTGTTCTTTTAGTTGATTCTCAATTTGTCTTGTTTGATTTACATTTAATGGATCATGTTGAGGCACACTATAATCAGAATAATCCCATTCTAAATTTTCAAATTTTTCCATTAAACTGTAATAACCGTTGTTGTTTGCCCACCGATGGCTAATAAAAATATTGGGTGTCATGATTTATAAATTTATTTTGAAGAATAATTGTAAACATCTTTTCTTGCTAACCAAAGTGTGTGTTCTCTTGAAAAAGCATTTTCAGAATCACTCACAAAAATTGAAAATTTATTTTCATCATTAAGATAATCTATCTGAGAAAGTATTAATGAAATATCCAGTGCAGTCGTTCCATAGGCTTGAGCTAATTCTTCAAATTGTTTAACTTGTGTCCAAGCAATAATACTTGCTGCGATTGTAGTTATCAAGGGCACACCATTAAATAAATTGGGAAATTTAATAAGAATCAAGGAACATATTAACGCTAAGGTTTGACAAATTATCAATATCCTAAAGTATTTTGTTCCAGCATCTTGATTTAGTTTTGACTTTCTTTGATACCAACTTAATTGGTCTTTCACTCTATTTTCAATGTACATTTTTTTTCGTTCATCAAAATCTCTATTTCTAATTTCTCGCATTTTATTCGTTATTTGCATTACAGTATTTTCATCTTGTATAGTTAAATCTAAATCCTCTCCGTTTTCTTTTAGGATTTCGGTTAATATCCCGCAAAAATGTTTTTCAATTTCCTCTTGGGTTTTGCCGTCAACAAAAGGTTCTCCTTTTGTAATATATCTCCAAGTTAATGTTTTAATTGATTCAGCTACAGCTCTACCTATATACCAATTATTTTCAAATTTTGAAGATTTCATGTAAACCGTAATAGCAATAGCGGTAGCAAAACAAATTGCAGAACAAATTGCCAAAACATACCCATATTTAGGGTTATCCAAAGGGAACAAACTAACAATTGCTCCTGATATCAGGGCGATTTGCTCCAATCTAAAAAAATTCAAGTATTTTCTTTGACCAATTAATGAACTTTTATCAGAAATTTGATACAACGAAGGGAAATCATATTCTTCCATTTTGATATTATCAGCCATCTGTTTTTTAAAAAATTTGCTACAAGAAATCAAAGATTATAATTTTAAATTAACATAAAAAACTATCGAAATATCTTTAAAAGTATGATATTTAAAGAGTTATTTTGTTGTTACAAAAATAAAAAAATAAGTTATAATTATTATAATTTAATGAATTTTATTCTAAAGTTTATCAAAAAAAGATCGCGCAAAGAAAATTAATTCCTAACGCGATTTTTTAACTTGTCTAAACTGTAATTTTCAAGAGTAGAAGATTGTTGGATTTTATTTTGTAAATTATTTCCCTTTCAATTTCTTTTTTGGTATTTCTTTATCCGTAGTTTTTACTCTGCGTTCTAATTTTTTTATATCTTCTTCGGCGGGTAATTGTTCGGGCTTTATGCCACTTTTACCTAATAATGCTCTTACATCGGAGTTGTTTTGTATATGCTCATTGGTAATTTTATTTTCGCCTATCAAATCATTTTTCTTTACATTAAAGTTGGTTATTTCAGTTGCTAATTGCTTGGCAGAAATAGTAATGGTGGGTAAAAAATCTGCTAAGGATCTATTTTCGGCAATATTTAATTTGCGTTTCATCTCACCGGTATTACTTCCTCCAAATAAAGCCCAATCACCTTTGCTACGTATATTGGCAAAGCCTTTATTATCAACGCCTCTTTCATAAATATTTTTTGATAATTCGGTTTCGGCAGCCGCTAATTTTTCTCTTGCCTGTAAGCGTTCCATAAGTTGGATGCGTTCTTCCAATATTTCCTGCTTACGTGTTTGAATAGCAAAATAACTTTGGGCAAAAGCAATTTGTTCTTTCTTCGGGTCACCATTTTGTGCAATAAGATAACAGGCATAGCGCGTTAGCATGATGTCTTCCACTTTTCGTTGCCCGCCTTTGCCTAATTCTATCATTTTGTTAATGTCAACAAAATGATCGGAAACTCCTTGTCCTGATGTTTGGCAGCTTTCTTTTGCTTTATCAATCGTATTTAAAAAATTACGCCATTCGGTATAACCCAAAAGATTTTGCAATTCACGAGCAAGCCAATATTCTATGCCGTCTTTTTCGTAAGCACACTCTTCAAAAGTTTTATTGAGTTTGATAATTGTTTCTTGTTCCATTATAGTATTTATTTGTTTCTCATTTCAAAAGTAATATTTCGGATGCAAAGTAATAATTTTTTAATAGCCGGTAAAATTTCGCAAAAGAAAATCGAGCAAAAAAATTAATTCTTTGCTCGATGGAATTGTAAACATTTGATGAAATATTTAGAAACTCTTATATTCTCAACTCAAAACCGATTTTCTAACAGCCACCAAACCTTTCAATTTCTCAATCGTAAAATCTACATCAGCTTGTGTGTTGAGGTGGGAAAATGAAAAACGAATAGATTTTCTGTCCGGATGAATGTTCAACGCATTTAATACGTGGGAACCGCCTTCGGCACCGGAACTGCACGCAGAACCGCCGGATGCGGAAATGCCGGACATATCCAACAAAAATAAAAGTAACTCGGCGCGTGGTGAGGGTGGGAACGACACGTTTAATACTTTATAGTGTGCGTTGCCGTTGATGTCGCCGACAAATTCAATGTCTTCAAAATCGTTTTGGAGTTGTTGAATGAAATAGCTGCGTAAAGCGGTAATATGTGCTTTGTGCGCTTCTATATTTTTGTAAACATAATGAAGTGCTTTACCGAGACCGATGATGCCATGTACATTTTCAGTACCACCGCGCATATTGCGTTCTTGTGCACCGCCGTCAATAAATGGTTTTATAGAAACATTACTGTTGATATAAACAAACCCGACACCTTTAGGTCCGTGAAATTTATGCGCTGAACCTGTGAGGAAATGAATCGGCGTTTTGTTCACATCAATCGGATAAAAACCCATCGTTTGAACTGTATCGCTGTGAAAATAGGCGTGGTGTTGTGAACAGATATTTGCGACAGCTTCTAAATCTATCATTGTACCGATTTCATTGTTGCTGTGCATTAAGGTGACTAATGTTTTTTCTTTTGATGCCACTAATTTTTGGGAAAGTTCTTCTAAATTTATTCTGCCGAGCGCATCTACCGAAAGTAATTCAACCCGGATATTATTATGTTTCTGTAAATTTTCGAGGGTGTGCAAAACAGCGTGATGTTCAATCGGCGAAGAAATAATGCGTGTGACACCTAAATCACGAACGGCATTTTTCAAAACCATATTATTCGATTCTGTTCCGCCGGAAGTAAAAAATATTTCGCCGATACCTGCACCGATATGTTGTGCTACAATTTTTCGTGCTTCTTCAATAGCCGCCCGCACGTTTCTGCCATCGGCATGAATACTCGAAGGATTACCGTTTAAACGGTGCATAGCATCCGTCATTACCGAAATAACTTCCGGTATTAAAGGCGTTGTAGCAGCATTGTCGAAATAAACGCGCATTTTATAATAAATGAATGATGAATGATAAATAATGAATGAATGAAATCGCATTACGGGTAGTTAAAAAAATTAAAGTTTATTACCCTTAAAAGATTCATCATTTATCGTTCATCGTTCATCATTTAAAAAAACTAATCTTCTTTCGGTGCATTAAGCAATTCATGCACGTCTTGAAAAATTTTATTTATTAAATTATTAGAAGTTACCGACGAGTTGCTTTCTGCATAGACACGAATAATAGGTTCGGTATTCGATTTTCTGATATGAATCCAATTGCCGTCCGCAAAATCTAATTTCAAACCGTCCGTCGTATTGCACACACAATGGCGCGTATTACTGTATTTATTGTAAAGACTTTGCAAAATTGCTTCCGGACTAGTATTTTCCGGCAAACTCAATTTATTTTTAGAAATCGTATAATTCGGATAACGCGAGCGCAAAAAAGATAAAGATTTTCCGAATTTCGCCAACGCTGTCAGTATCAATGCGACACCGACAAGCGCGTCTCTGCCGTAATGCAATTCGGGATAAATAACACCGCCGTTGCCTTCACCACCGATAACGGCATTGGTTTCTTTCATTTTTTCCACCACGTTTATTTCTCCCACAGCAGATGCCGTATAAATACCTTGATACTTTACTGTGACATCGTGTAAAGCGCGCGTTGAACTTAAATTAGACACCGTATTGCCGGGTGTGTGTTGCAAAATATAATCTGCCACTGCTACTAAAGTATATTCTTCACCGAAAATTTCGCCGTCTTCACACACTAACGCCAATCTGTCCACATCCGGATCAACGGAAATACCGATGTGGGCTTTTGTTTCCGTGACTTTATGCGCCAACTGCATTAAATTTTCGGGCAGCGGTTCCGGATTGTGCGCAAATTGTCCGTTCATTTCACCGTTAATAACGATGACTTCGCAACCTAATTTTTCAAGCAACGGCACAATTGAAATTACACCCGTAGAATTTACAGGATCTACTACAACTCTAAAACGTTTTGATTGCACCAACGGCACATCCACCAACGGTAGCGTTAAAACTTTCTGAATGTGGTAATCAATATAACCGTTGTTGATACTGTAGTTACCCAAGTTGTCAACTGTCGCATAATTCATTTTCCCTTCGGCAGCTATCGCTAAAACTTCCGCACCGGCTGCGGCAGAAATGAATTCACCTTTATTGTTTAATAATTTTAACGCATTCCAATCTTTCGGATTGTGACTCGCAGTTAAAATAATTCCGCCATCCGCATTTTCCGCAGGTACAGCCATTTCTACTGTCGGTGTTGTACTTAAACCGATATCAACAACATCAATGCCGAGTGCCAAAAGTGTATTCACTACCAATTGGTTCACCATATTACCCGATGGACGTGCGTCTCGCCCGATAACAATTTTTGCTTTTTTATTTTTGGAGTATTTAATTATCCATGCACCATAAGCACCGGCACTTTCTACAATATCATGCGGTGTCAAGTTGTTGCCTTTTTCACCACCGATAGTTCCTCTGAATCCTGAAATTGATTTTATAAATGACACGTGATTATAGGGTTTAAATTTTTATTCAAACGATTTTTAAAGATTTTTTCTAATCGAAAATTAAGGAATGAGAAAGGAATAAGTTCTGCCACTGGGGTTAATTATTTTTTGGTCAGAATTTTTATCTTTTAAGGAGAATATCGGATAATATTTAACGAAAAAGATAAGCATTATGAACATAAA
>JAYTNA010000507.1:0-4499 GCA_043748865.1 Saprospiraceae bacterium | reverse complement strand
GGTTTTCAACCAAACACTGTATCGCTTTTTTATTTTCAAAAATTTAAAATAGAAAATCGTTTTCAAAAAAAATTTTCACGCGAAAAAAATTTGAAATTTTTTTTTTATTTCATTTTCGTTTTCAAAAAAAATTTTTTAAAAGTTTTCAAAAAAAATTTTGCTCGAAAAGTTTTTATTTTTTTGCCGGTTCTATCGCTCGCTTTTTTTAGTTATAAAACCAAAACACCTTAAATTTGCTGAAAAAAATAATTATGGTAGCCGAGTACAATTCAGTTTTTGATGAGTTAGCAATTTTTTTGGCAAGTCTTTCACCGCGTCGTGTGTTGGCTTATAAGGCATCAGATAAAGCACAAGCGCGTTTTAATGATTATTGGAAAAAAATAAAAACGGCGGATTAACCGGCGCAGAAAATTTAGAAATGGAAAGATACATGACCTTAGAGCATATTGTCAGATTAGCAAAAGCAAAAGCTGTGCAAAAATTGAATAAGGCATGAGTAACCCGATGTTTATCCGTAAAATAAACTGTGAAACCGCTAATTTTAAATTTACCCTTACATTTGTCCCACCTCGATTAAAAAATTTATAAACTTTTAATTCGGCGATAGCGTTTAAGATTTTAAATAAAAACCCATCCTCATTGCAAAATTACAGAATCACAATAATTGGCGGCGGACCAATCGGTCTCGCGTGTGCATTGGAAGCTAAACGCGCCGGCTTATCTTATATCATTTTAGAAAAAGGAACGCTTGTTAATTCGTTGTATCATTATCCGAGCAATATGACTTTCTTTTCCACTTCGGAAAAATTAGAAATCGGCGGTGTGCCTTTTGTTTCCAATAATGCAAAACCGACGCGGAGTGAAGCACTCGAATATTATCGGCGTGTAGCAGAATCACATCAACTGAATATAAAATTATTTGAACCGGTAAAATCCGTTCAACTTAAAGACGCGATGCATTGCGTCTCTACACAATACGAAATAAAAACAAATAAATCAACCTATATTGCTGATAATATTATCATTGCCACCGGATTTTATGACGTGCCGCATTTAATGAATATCGAAGGAGAAAATTTGCCGAAAGTCACGCACTATTATAAAGAGCCGCATTTTTATTTCAAGCAGAAAGTAGTTGTTGTCGGTGCGAATAATTCTGCCGTTGATGCCGCATTAGAAACTTATAGAAAAGGAGCCGATGTAACGATGATAATTCGAGAGGCAGAAATCGGTTCACGCGTCAAATATTGGGCGCGACCGGATATTGTCAATAGGATAAAAGAAGGAACGATAAAAGCATTTTTCCATGCACAACTTCAAGCGATTCGTGCGCACGAAGTGGATATAAAAACGCCGGAAGGTGTCGTCACGATAGAAAATGATTTTGTGATTGCGGCAACCGGTTATCAACCGCAGTTCGATTTTTTGAAAGAAATCGGTATTCAATTATCCGACGACGAAAAATTACATCCGGCATATAATACGGAAACGCAAGAAAGTAACGTGCCGAATATTTATCTCGCCGGCGTAGTTTGCGGCGGTATGGATACCCACGTTTGGTTTATAGAAAACTCACGCGTTCATGCTGAAAGTATTGTGAAACATATTTTGGGCTGTATAAAAAGTTAATCAAGCTGAAAGCCTGTTCAAAACGGCATCAGACTTTTTACATAGCGTCTTAAAAAAATTAAAACCTAATTGTAATTTTTCCCAACAAAAGATGTAATTTTGTTTCAATAACTGAACGCATCTTTTTTTTAATTTACTCTGTATTAAAAAATCTAATTTTTGACTCCTTATGACAACAATACGTATCGGCTCGCATGATGAGGATGTTTATGTTTTACAAACGCTATTATATCAAATCGGATATGATTTAAACGTTGATGGCAGCTTCGGTCCAATGACAGATAAAATGGTGAAAATGTTCCAATCTGATCATAACTTAATCGCCGATGGTATCGTCGGAAAAAATTCTTGGAACAGTTTGTTTGATAATGCTTTTGATCCCGGAGAAATTTTGGAAGGGATAGATGTATCACACCATAATTATGATGACTCGCCGATTAATTGGAACGATGTAGCTTCTAATTATTGGTTTTGTTTCGTCAAATCATCGGAAGGCATAACATATCGCGATCCGAGATTTTTAGAAAGCATGAAAGCCTTGAGTGATTACCATATTTTGCGCGGTGCATATCATTTTTTTAGAATGATGAACACTAATGTGCAAGGCGAAATTGATAATTTTTTAAATATAGGTTTAGATTTTCGTCAAAAAGGTATTTTGCCACCGGTTTTAGATGTTGAACCGACAACGGCAGAGTGGAATAATCAGGCACTGCTTACACAAAATAAAGAAGCCATTGTAGCGCGTATGCACACTTGGTTAGATGCCGTAGAAAAAGCGACCGGAAAAACGCCGATTATTTATACATCAAAAGTTATTTGGGATAATATTTTAAAAAGTCCATCCGGCTTTGAACGCTATCCGTTGTGGGTAGCAGATTATACCGCCAATGCGAATTTGCCCAAATTGCCGGTAAATTGGAACAATAGTTTTATGTTGTGGCAATATAGTGAAAAAGGTGTGCTGAACGGTAAAGAAGGATTTGACATCAACCGGCTTAATATTTCTTACAAAGATTTTTTGGTGTTGGCGGGTTTTTGATTTTAAAGGATTAAATCAATATATTATCCGATATTATTAAATTGACCAGCTACTAAACAGTTTTTAAAAATGTTAAATTTCCTTAAAAAAATCTTTACAAAGTTAAACATTCGTCAAAGTGGAGTCAGAAATATAACTATTCAGTAAAAAAGCGTCTACATTTACAGAAGCAAAGCAATAAAAAATTTAAGTGCTTTTTTCCTGAACTTTTTAAATTTCTTTTATCATGAAAAGAACGTCTGTTTTCCAAATTGCAACGGTTTTATCCGTTCTGTTCTTTTTTTCTTCTTGCTATTCATCTTACGAAGTGGCAGAGCGCAGAGTGTCGCCGCCGCCGCCGCAATCTTATCCGGTATATAACAATGTTTCTTATCAAGATCAATACCAAGATCAAAATCAATATGGTTACCAAGAATTTTATAATGAACTCAGTCCTTTCGGTGATTGGGTAAATTATAACGGTAATGGTTATGTTTGGGTGCCACGTGTTGAAGTAGGTTTTCAACCTTATTCATCAAACGGTCATTGGGTGATGACACAATATGGTTGGACTTGGGCATCGGATTACCGTTGGGGTTGGGCTGCGTTTCACTACGGTCGCTGGTCTTATGAACCGGTTTACGGTTGGATGTGGATGCCGGGAAATACCTGGGGTCCGGCTTGGGTATCTTGGAGACAAAGTTCAGATTATTACGGTTGGGCGCCATTGGGTCCGCGTGTTTCTATAAATTTTGGCGGGTGTCCTGCCGATCATTATACTTTTGTACCGAGCGGACATTTCAGCGATGAACGTTTTCACGATCATATAGTTGATAGAAGTCGTAACACGACTATCATAAATAATACGACGGTAATTAATAACACTACGATTATCAATAATAATACGACGATTGTAACCGGTCCGTCGGCGCAAAATGTAGAACAAGTTACGGGCAGAAGAATTGCTGCGGTTAATTTAACGGAAACATCTCGTGCCGGTGCAACGACTGTACAAAATGGTCAAGTAACGATGTATCGCCCGAATATATCCAAATTACAAAACAACACGCCGGCACCGCAACCGTCGAAAGTTGTCAGAATGACGGAGTTACTTGAAGTACCGGCGAACAATCGGTTGACACCGACAGCTCCGACAGCTTCAACGCTTCAACAACCTACGATAAATACGCACAATGAAAGGTTGAATAATAATACAATGCCTGCACCTACAGTAAATGCGATGACACCGGCGAATACAACGCGCCCGACTATGCCGACTAATTCGATGACTGTACCAATTGTTCCAAATAATATACAGAGTACTGAACCGAATACTTACACGCCGCAATCACGTCATATTGTAGTGCCGCAACAACAACAAGTTACACAACCCGTTGCACCGACGCAAACACAACAACAGGCAAACGATGCGCGCAATCGTTATGAGCGTCAGCAAGTGTCTCGTCCGAATAATAATATAAATACGCAGCCCGTTGCACCGGCAATGCCACCGCAAGAAATAAACAGCAATCGTTATCAACGTCAACAAACACGTCCGAATACAACGATACAACCCGTAGCACCGACAATGCCGCAACAGTCAACCGATGGTAATCGTTATCAACGTCAGCCACAAGTACCGCGTCAGATACAACCTGTTGCACCTTCAATGCCACAGCAAACTGTTACGCCGCGTCGGACACCGCCGGTTAAAAAAGAAGAGGGTGGTGAAAAAAATTAGTGCGCTGTTGATTGATAAATTTTAATGAGGTTATTTCGATAAAATATATAGGGACAGGCCGCGGCCTGTCCCTATATATTTTATCGAAATAACCTCATTAAAATTTAT
>JAYTNA010000506.1:0-10971 GCA_043748865.1 Saprospiraceae bacterium | reverse complement strand
TTAAATTTTTTTTGGTGATATTTATCATACAGCGCACGCAACTGCGGCATTTCTTCGATGCAAGGCGCGCACCAACTGCCCCAAAAATCAAGCAGTACATAATTGCCGTGTAAAGTTTTTATATCAAATGTTTGTCCGTTGCGCAATATGCCGATTAGAGCCGGCGCGAATGTACCGTTCACTAAAGTTTTGTTTTTCGATGTGAGATATTTTATTGAGAAAAATAAAGTCGTCACTACGAGTACGGTGATGAGAATGTATTTCATTTTAATATTATCGTTACTGCTTCCCAACCCCACTCAGCAATTTTTCGTATTCTTTTGGCAACGTGGATGTGGGTTGCGTTTGTTTATAAAACGTAATCATATCGGCATAAAAAGCAGAAAGTTTTTCATTGTCTGCTCGTTCGGTAATACGACTATTTACATAGCCCAAAAATTTTAAAACAAAATCATTGTAAGAACCGCCGCGATTAGCTTTATCTAAATTTGCAATGAGCGGATCAACTTTCCCATCGAGTTTGTACTGCTCGGCGGCAATACCGGCAATCATTTTTAAAGCACTGCCGTAACGCGGATAAATTTCGACGGAGCGATTAAAATATGGTTTCATGGAATCTAAAACAGCTTGTTTTTGTTCGGCTGTACCGGTGTTGATGATTTTTAAATAATTATCTTCCCAAATACTCACGCCGTAAAAACATTGCGCCCGTGCACTGTTCGGCGAATTTTTTAATGCTGAACGATTAAGCGTAGTGCCTGAAAACCAATCCGGTTCGCGTTCTAAAGTTCTGAAAATAGAACCGGCAACGAATAAAATTAAAATACCGATGCCTCCGTATTGGGTTAAATGGTTAATCGGTTGATTGGTTAATTGGTTATTCGTAATCGGAAATCGGGAAATAAATACGTGAGTGAATACAATACAAAAACCCAACGACGCATGATAAAGAAATCTTTCGTTCATAAAAGTACCGACACCGACAAAAACATTACTCACGATACTCAATGCCAATAAATAAACCGCGATGCCGTAAGCCCAAGTGCGACGATTGCGCCAACCGCGATACACCAAAAAAATTAATCCAAGATGAATAATTAAAGAAACTATCGGCACAATTTGCGACCAATTCGATTTCGGAATTTGGTACGGATAATAATCATGTGTGAGCGGATGCGGCACGACGAGTAATTTCAGATACATGAACAATGTGTAAAAAATGGTCGCATATTTTTCGCCGAAATCCATATCCGCAAACGGATTATTCATAATTTCCGTTACTAATTTACCGTCCGTTAAATAACCGATGGCATTTACCCGCAGCGTTAAATAAATTAAAGTGGCAAGTGCGATGGGTGCTGTTACTATTAATAATTTTCCAGTACTGCCTATTTGCAGTGCTGTTTTTCTAAAAAAATAAACGCTCAACGGAACAATCGCAAAAAAAGTTATCGCACTTTCTTTTGATAAAATGCCGATGAGAAACGCAAAAAAACTGAACAATAAATATTTTACGCGCTTGGTATCAATGTATTTGAATGTATAATAGAGTGCGCCTAATTCACCGAGCATTGCCAAAATTTCATCTCTGCCTTTTATGTTCGCGACCACTTCCACGTGCAGTGGATGCGCGACAAACAAAAGCGTTGCCCAAAACGGTATCG
Source organism: Saprospiraceae bacterium (assembly GCA_043748865.1). GTDB lineage: Bacteria > Bacteroidota > Bacteroidia > Chitinophagales > Saprospiraceae > JAAFJT01. The sequence goes on along the minus strand of JAYTNA010000506.1, from coordinate 9,307 downwards.
TTTTCCACCAAATTTTTTCTTCTTTATTGTCATCCGGTGAAGTAAACATTAAACACAAAACACGGTACATTAAAAAAGCAGTCAGCGTGTATAAAAAAGCGTTTATAAAATGTCGGAACGGACGCAAAGTTTTTTCCGCTTCTTGTTTTTGGATTTGCAATTTTTTTTGCGACGCGGTATCTAAATTCCCGGCAGGTGTTGCCACCCCCAAAAGACTTTGCTCGACGGCAAACGTAGCAATACTCAACGGACGATAGCGGTCGCCCTGCAAATAATTTTTCTTTTCTCTAAAATAACCTCTAAAACTTTCATAACCGAAAATATCGCCGATAGCCGAAATGCCACGTTGCGTAAAAGTGTTATCGGTAATAACCATTTTATCATCAAGCACATATTCGTATTTCACACTCGGCAGATATAAACCAAGTGCTAATGCGCAAAGCAAACACAGCGGTAAAATATGTGTGCGTCCGAAAGCGGGTGCTTTCGGCAAAATAGGGTTTTCTATTTTTACGGGAGGTGCTTTTTTTTCTGTTACCGGAACAGGCTTAATCGGTTTTTGTTTATTTTTACTCATGGGTTTTGATTAAGAATGAGAAAGAAATAAGTTCGACCAGTAGGGTTAATTATTTTTTTCTCATTCTTTATTAAATTTTGTTTTTCATTCCTTCTCATGCTTCGACAAAAAACTCGCCAATTCTGCTACATTTATTTTTTGCTGTTCGCCAGTCGTCATATTTTTCAAAGTGACACAATTTTCGTTCATTTCATCGCTGCCGACAACCGCTACATACGGTACATTCAAACGGTTCGCATGGTCGAATTGTTTTTTTATTTTCGTGCCGGGTTCCGGATAAATATCGGCATTGATACCCGCACTGCGCAACTGCGTTAAAATATTGAAAGCGAACAGGTGTGTTGCATCGTCAAAAGCCGTGAAAAAAACTTTTAGACTTGTATCGGATTTTTTCGGAAAAAGACTAAGTTCTTCCAAACAATCGTAAATACGATCGGCTCCGAAAGAAATGCCTACGCCCGAAACATTTTTCAAACCAAATACACCCGTTAAATCATCGTACCTGCCGCCGCCGCCGATGCTGCCCATTTTTACGTCTTGCGCTTGCACTTCAAAAATACAACCCGTATAATAGTTAAGTCCTCGAGCCAATGTAATATCAAATTGAATCGCGTTGTGCGGTTTTTTTATATCGAAATACGAATGGAATTGGCGCAATTCTTCGATACCGAGTTTGAGACTTGCACTTTTGTCGGAAAATTTTTCCAAATCATTGAGCGTTTTAACGCCGAGAAGTTTTTCAATCATGTTTACGGCTTCACCCGAAATATCGCGTTGTTCCAATTCTTTTTGCACGCCTTCCCAACCGATCTTGTCAATTTTATCAATCGCCACCGTCATATCCACAAATTTTTCAGGAATACCGGCAACTTCAGACATTCCGAAAAGAATTTTTCTGTTATTAATTTTTATCGCAACATTTAAGCCGAATTGTGCAAAAACTTCATCGTAAATCTGAATCAATTCCGCCTCATACATTAACGATTTTGAACCGACAACATCGGCGTCGCACTGATAAAATTCGCGGTAACGCCCGCGTTGTGGTCTGTCGGCACGCCATACAGGTTGAATTTGGAAACGTTTGAACGGAAATGCTATATCATTTTGGTGCATCACGACATATCGCGCAAACGGTACGGTCAAATCGTAACGCAAACCGCGCTCGGCAATACTCGATACGAGTTTCGCCGAATTATTTTCGGCGAGTGCATTTTTATCTGCTTTTGCCAAAAAATCGCCATTGTTCAGTACTTTAAATAAAAGTCTGTCGCCTTCTTCGCCGTATTTACCGGTGAGCGTCGAAAGTTTTTCAAGCGTTGGCGTTTCTATCTGTTGATAACCGTATTTGACGAACACGCGCTTAATCGTATCGAAAATATAATTGCGTTTCGCCATTTGCGCCGGTGAAAAATCGCGCACACCTTCCGGAATACTTGGTTTGGACATAAATATGGGACGTAACCGTCGATAAGGTTTTAAACCTCGTCGACGGTGTAATGCTAAAAAATTTTACAAAGAAAATAATTTTTTAGCACGATTAGCAGAATCTAAACAAAAAAAGGTTTGTAATCGTTGAATAGATTTATTTTGCGGTTTTTAGCAAAAATTATAAACAGAAATTGTTGCGCCTGTTGTTTCCAATTTTTTCTATGAAAACTATGCGCCTATGTGGTTCAAAAAATGTCACAAGAAGTTATGAAGAAAGATATTCCAAGTCTGAAAGTAGAAGATTTAGCCGTTTGTATCGTCCCAAGTGAAAGTACCCATGAACTTTGGGATTGTTTTTTACTTAATTTGCAAGAGCAAGCCACTCACAATGTATTAGTCGTATCGCGTGGTTATGGCGAAGACGGTGAAGGTTTTCGTCGGCAGACAACAACATTGCGCCATTTTTTTGAAAAAATAGAATCGCTCGACATTCAACCAATTGAACCGATTTTCAAACAACTTTTTAGTTTCACCAACGAATTTTGGATAAACTTCAGTCAAAACGGAAATATGTTCGATAAAAAATACATTTTCGTTGTCGGCAGTGTAGAACCGATTAACTTTACACTTATTCCGTTTATAAATCGTTATAGGGTGATGATTAGATGAGTTAACTAATGATGAATGATGAATGATAAATGATGAATCGAAAGAAGACTCATTCATCATTTATCATTCATCATTTATCATTAAAAACAATGGCTCTCAATTTAAAAGATCCGGATTACAAACGCATCGTTATCGTTGGCGGTGGTTTTGCCGGTTTAATGCTTGCGCAGAAACTGATCAACACGAAATATCAAGTCGTGTTGGTGGATAAAAATAATTATTTTCAGTTTCAACCACTGTTTTATCAAGTGGCAATGGGTGGATTGGAACCGAGTTCGATTGTTTTTCCGTTCCGGAAAGTTTTTCAAAAAGCGGATAATGTTTTATTCAGAGTTGCGGAACTCAAAGAAATTTTTTCCGAAGAAAAATATATTCAAACCGATATCGGGCAATTGAAATACGATTATCTCGTCATTGCCGTTGGTGCGGATACTAATTTTTTCGGCAATAAAAACATCGAACAAAACGCAATACCTATGAAAAGCGTTTCGGAAGCTCTTTACTTGCGCAACGCGATTCTCGACGATTATGAAAAAGCTTTATTAACAACTGAAGTGAGCGAACAGGAATATTTATTTGATGTGGTAGTGGTCGGCGGCGGACCTACCGGCGTTGAAGTATCCGGTGCACTCGCTGAAATGCGCAATAATGTTTTGCCGAAAGAATATAAAGAATTGAACTATCGCAGCATGGATATTTATTTGGTGCAAAGTGGTACGCGCTTATTGAATACGATGAGCGAAAATGCGAGTGCCGCCGCGCAAAGATATTTAGAAGAAATGGGCGTGAAAATACTTTTCGGTAATGCCGTTACGGATTATGACGGTAAAAATGTTATTTTTAAAAATGGCGATAAAATTGCGGCACATAAACTGATTTGGGCGGCAGGTATTATTTGCAATGATGCGAAAGGTTTGCCGCCTGAAAGTTTTGTACGCGGTAAGCGCGTAAAAACAAATGCCTTTCATGCGGTGGAAGGGGTAAAAGATATTTTTGCCATCGGTGATATTGCTTTTATGCAAGAAGGAAAATTTGCCGAAATCGGGCATCCGCAAGTGGCGCAAACGGCTATACAGATGGCAAAAAACTTGGCGAATAATTTTAAAAATGAATTAAATAAAAAAGCACCGACTGCTTTTCACTATAAAGATTTAGGTTCGCTTGCTACTATCGGCAGAAATAAAGCGGTGGCGGATTTACCGTTTTGGCATTTTCAAGGTGTGTTTGCGTGGTTCGTTTGGATGTTCGTGCATCTCACGTCGCTCATGGGAGTGAAAAATAAAGTTTTTGTTTTTCTAAATTGGGTTTGGGGTTATATTTTTTATGATCAAGGGTTGCGGTTGATAATTAGACCGAAGATTAAGAATAAAGTATAAGGTATAAGGTATAAGGAACAATTTTTAGTAAGATTATACTTTATACTTTATACTTTATACCTTATACTTTATTCATTTCTTTCCGTGCTCAAAAATAACCACCGACAACGCCGGAATTTCAATATGAATCACATCTTTCTTGCCGTGCATATCTCCTTTTGTTGAAACGACACTGCCGTTTTTCATGGCACCGGAACCGTTGTAACGCACGTCATCGGAATTATAAATTTCGCGCCACGTGCCGGCAGCCGGTACGCCGAGACCGTAATCGGATTGCGGTTTCCAAGAAAAATTACAAGCGACCAATAACATCGGCGTTTTCGGATTTCCTTTGCGCACGTAAAGTAAAATACTATTTTCGGTATCGTCACCGGCAATCCATTCAAAACCTTCTTGACTGAAAGTTTTTTCGTAAAATGCGCCGTGTTTTGTCGTGAGTGCGTTCAAATCTTTTATCATCGTTTGAACGCCGAGGTGATTCGGTGAATCCAATAACAACCACCAATCTAATTGTTCTTTAAAATTCCATTCGCCACCTTGCCCGAACTCGCAACCCATGAAGAGTAGGCGCGTTCCCGGATGCGTGTACATAAAACTCAACATCGCACGCAGATTATAAAACTTTTCTCTTTCATCACCGGGCATCCGCGTTAGTAAAGACCCTTTACCATATACAACTTCATCATGACTTAACGGAAGCATGAAATTTTCGCTAAAAGCGTATTGCAAACTAAAAGTAATTTCATTCTGATGATACGGGCGATAAAGTGTCGGACGTTTAAAATAGCTGAGCGTATCGTGCATCCAACCCATCATCCATTTTTGTCCGAAACCGAGACCGCCTTCCCAAACCGGTTTTGATACACCGTACCACGCTGTTGATTCTTCGGCAATTGTAATTGTATCAGGAAATTCTTCACCGATGGATTCATTGAGTGTGCGAATAAAATCTACTGCTTCCAAATGTTCGTTACCGCCCAAACGATTGCGCAACCATTCGCCGTCTTTTCTGCTGTAATCGAGATAAAGCATTGAAGCTACTGCGTCCACGCGCAAACCATCGGCGTGGTATTTATCCAACCAAAAAAACGCACTTGAAGCTAAGAACGATCGCACTTCAGGTCTGCCATAATCAAAAATTGCCGATTTCCAATCCGGATGATATCCTTTGCGCGGATCCGGATATTCATAAATATTTGTACCGTCGAAATTATATAAACCATGCGCATCCATTGGAAAATGACTCGGCACCCAATCGAGAATAACGCCGATACCGTTTTCGTGAAACGCATCAACGAGCGACATAAAATCTTGCGGTGTGCCGAAACGACTTGAAGGTGCGAAAAAACCCAATACTTGATAACCCCAACTCGGTTCGTAAGGGTGTTCCATTATCGGCATGAACTCGATGTGCGTGAACCCCATTTCTTTCACATAAGGCACGAGTTGTTCTTCGGCTTCTTTATAAGTGAGCGAGCGATTACCTTCTTCCAATTTTCTGCGCCACGAACCGAAATGTACTTCATAAACAGACATCGGTTGTGGTTTGTCTGCTTTCTTTTTTCTATGCGTCAGCCAATTTTTATCTTGCCATTCATAATTTATATCCCAAACTATACTCGCCGTTTGCGGCGGCACTTCCCAAAGAAAACCGAACGGGTCTGTTTTTTCTAAAATATAACCTTTCTTGGTGTGGATACTGTATTTATACAAACTCCCTTGTCCGATATTCGGCAAACAAATTTCCCAAATGCCGGAGCTGTCTATGCGCGGATACATACGGTGTTGCGTTTTGTCCCAACCGTTGAAATCGCCCATCAAAAAAACATCTTTGGCATGCGGTGCCCAAACGCTGAAATAAACCCCCGTTTCGCCGTTATCCATGACGATATGTGCGCCGAATTTTTCGTAAAGTTTAAAATGTTTTCCGCTCCGGAACAAATAAATATCGTACTCGGTGAGTAAACTAAAATGCAAATCCATAAATAATAAATTAATTACGAATTACGAATTACAAATTACAAATTACGATTGGCATATTTGGTTCGTAATTCGTAATTCGTAATTCATAATTGATTTTTGGCAAAGATAGAAAAGTTAATTGTAAGTATTGATTAAGCGTTAATAAACAATATTAATCTTCAAAAAAAAGCAGTATCAAAATCTTGTCTTGATACTGCTTCGACCCAAATAATATTCTTAACTAAATTAAATTCTTTTATAGTCGATTAGTTAATTGGTTAGTTGCTTAGTTGGTTAGTTTCAAATTTTTAATATAGCTAACCAACTAACTAACCAACTAACTAACTAACCAACTAACCAATTAACTAACCAACCAACTAACCAACTAACTTTATTCTATCTTCAACCATTTTTGCGATGTCAATACTCCGCCGTTAGCATTGACGGAGATAAGATACAAACCAGTCGGCAAATTACTCACGTCATCATATTTTTGGACGTAATAAGCCGGATCTTGTTCGCCGAGATTTCTTCGGTTGATCACTTGTCCTTGCCAATTGAAAATATCAATAGATAAAGTGGCTTTGCGTTTGAGTGTATAACCCACTTCCATATAATCGCTCGACGGATTCGGTGATACAGAGAAATCTAGTAAAATAATATTTGCTGTAGCTAATGCTGCTATGTTATTGACAAGTGGGCCACATCCAATAGTTGTCGAGAATGTACTCGTAGCAGACCAATCGCCCGGTACTTTTGAACAAACTTTGCGTACTTGCCATTGATAAGTTTGGCAGCGAGCGAGACCACTGATTTGTGTGCTTGGTTGTGGGCTGTCAAACGTAAACCAAGTTGTATCGCCGGATATATTATGTATGCGGATGTTGTAATTAGTTACCGAATCTATTCCACCTGTCCAAGAAAATACGCCGACAGTATCTGTCAGAGTCAATACTAAATTTATGGGTACGGCACAACTTAATGTAACAGGATTATTGACAGAGCAAAGCGTTGAAAATTTTACCGGTATTGACGATTCGCTCACTGCATAACCGCAACCCGATGCTGCTTGCAACAAGTATGTGTGGCACGGCAATAAACCGGAAATAGTTTTACTTAAATTAACCGTCGAGTCATATTTCCAACCGGTAGTAGTTGAAAGCGAATCGGCTGCCTCGCGGTAAGCGAAATAATATTTAATTGCGCCTGTATTTGATATTGTGATAGAGGCTGATGTTGAATCCGTTTGAAGAACGGAAACAGTCGGTGTTTGGCAAGTATTTCTCGAACAACGACCCGTTGCAAAAGAAGCCGGTACCGACCATTTATTTGGCGTAGTGCCGCAAATTGTGCGCACTGCAACGCTGTAATAAGTACAGATTTTCAAACCGGAGATAATAATTTTCGGTTGTGCCGCAACGTAAACTATTGGCGTTACCGTCGAATCGCTGGTTTTGCTTAACCGTACTTCGTAACGACTTGCACCGGTAATAGTTGACCAAGAAATATTAATGACGGTATCTTGAGATACTAAAGTTTGAATATTTTCAGGTGCGTTGCAAGTTGTTGGTAAAACTGTCGTACAACCTTTTGTAATCAAAGAAATGAATGTGGCTTCGGATAGAATATTATCCGCGCAGATAGCATAAATTTTTACGCCGTAAGTTTTGCAGCGCGATAAATTTTTAAGCGTAATGCTACTCGTTGATGACGTATCGCGTTTGACAACCGGTGTCGGTGTCGTCGTTGTGCCGCCGTTCTTATCAATTAAATAATAATCTACATAAAATTTACCGATAGTCGTTCCTGCCCAAGAAATTGTTGCACTTGCAGTATCTATAGACACAATCTGTAAATTCGTTGGTTTAATACAATTCGGAGCCTGACAAAGCGTTTGAAAATAAATGACATTGCTTGATTCACTCACACCCGAAGCACAAACGGCAAATACACGCGCATTATAATTTTTACAAGCAGTAAGTCCTTTAATTGTAAAATTATTTGCAGTCGTTGAATCGCGTTTCCAAATTGTTCCCGCTGCATTATCTGTTGCTAATTTATATTCTACATAATATTTTGTCGCCGTCGAAGCTGCCCAAGCAATTGTTGCTGTTGAAGAATCTGTTTTCAAAACTGTTAGTGCATAAACTTTAGCACAAGGCAAAGGGCATGCACCTGTTTTGAAATTCAAAGCCTCTGTGAAGTCACTACTTAAAGTATCGTTACATTGCGTTTTGAAACGCGCCGTAAATTTTTTACAAGAAGGTAATATGATGGTTGCACTGCTGCCTGTTAATGAAAATGTTTTATTGAAAGTACTGTCACTCGACACAATCCAAAGAATAATTTTTCCGCTCGCACCTGTTACGTTTGACCATGAAAATTTAGCGGAAGTATCTTGAACTTGTACGTTGTATTGAAGAGGTTTGAAGCAAAGAGGTACCGGTACAGTCGTTTTAAAATTTAAAAACGGCGACCACAATCCTTGATTTCCATTGGGACATTGAACGCGAATACGCACATGATAGCCGGTACTCTGCATTAAATTATTCAAAATGGAAGATATTTTTGTAATGCCGGTGACAAGCGTGTGTTTAGATGTATCGGCAAGCGGTGTCCAATCTAAGCTGTAAATTTTTACATTGTTGTCTTGCGTCGAATCCCAACTAATATACGCTGATGTTGATGTTGTTGAAACATTCATGCGCGAAGGAGCCGCGCATTGAATTGTACAACCTTGTGTTGTGAAATTCAGTATATTTGACCACGCACTTGAAGGCATGTACGTTACTCTTTCCGTAGAGCTGCACAAACTGCGCACACGTACTTGGTATTTATCGCAAGTAGTCGATGCCGGAATAGTAAAGAAATTTTTAGATGAAATAACAGTAGCCATCCAAATTGTGTCGGGAGCTATTCTGTATTGCAATTCGTGTTTGTTCGCATTTGTCGATGTCCATGAGATAGAAGTTTTCTCGCCGGAAGTCGAGTAATATAATTGAGTCGGCACCGGACAAGTTGTGATACAGCCGGTAGTTTTAAATTCTTTTACAGAATAAGCACTCATAGAAGTTGTAGAGCAGTTTGTTTTTATGCGGATATTATAAATCGTACACGCTTGCAATCCTTTAAAACTAAACGATTTTATATTTTTAACCGTTGATGATTGCCAAACCGTATCTGCGCTTTTTTTCCATTCTACGATAAATATAGAATCGTTAGTATTATATGTTGCCCATTTAATCGAGGCTGAAGTATCGTTGTAACTGATATTCAAATTAATCGGTTGATAACA
>JAYTNA010000505.1:0-2077 GCA_043748865.1 Saprospiraceae bacterium | reverse complement strand
CATTTGGCATTTTCAACGCGTATGTGGATTTTGGCGCAAGGGCACTTCAGTTTCAGAAAATGTGTGGAACTGATTTTTATTTTTGAATTTAGTTTGTGTGTTACGCCGACAACGGTCGGCGGGTCTGCCGTTTCACTTTTTGTTCTCACACAAGAGAAACTTTCGGCAGCGCGAACAACAACTATTGTTTTATACAAAGTTGTTCTCGATACGCTTTTTTTTGTCGGGACATTTCCTATTTTATTTTTGTTGTGCGGAGCGCAAGTTATTCGACCCGGTATGAAAAGTTTATTCGACGGTAATTGGGAATCGCGTTTATTTTTCTTTTCGTATCTCGGTATGGTTGGTTATGGTTTAATGCTCTTCTACGGATTATTCATTCGACCGACACTCATAAAAAGTATTTTAGTCGGGTTTACAAAATTACCTTTCCTGAAGAGATTTAGAGACCGCGCCGAAAAACTAGGTTCGGAAATTATATTAGCTTCCATAGAATTGAAAAATATTTCTTGGACGCAACACGTCGCCGCTTTTGTTGCTACTTGGGTGGCATGGACTTGCAAATTTCTGCTCATTTCTTGTATCATTTACGGTATTGATGCACCGGAATTAACTTACGGACGCGAATTGCTTTTGTATGCGCGTTTGCAAGCAATGTTCATCATCATGGCTTTTTCGCCGACACCGGGCGGTGCGGGTTTTGCTGAAACCTTATTTTATCCTTTTCTAAAAGATTTTATTTCCGGTGTTGAAATTGCGACAGTCATTGCGCTGATTTGGCGATTGATGTCGTACTACAGTTATTTAGCTTTCGGCGCAATGATTATTCCGAATTGGATTCGAAAAGTTTTTATTGCGAACATGAAAAAAAATAACAAGGAACAATGAACAATGAACAATCTTGCTAGAAATTGATTGTCAATAATTTATAGCAAGATTGTTCATTGCTCCTTTTTCATTACTTATTTGCCGACAACCAATTTCTCTCTATAAATTATGCCTACCTGTGACACACACATTAAAAAATAAAAACCCGGCGTTAAATCTTGAACAGAAATATTTATAGGCAATCCGGAGGCATTTATTTTTTGCGTTTTTACTATTCTGCCTGCCGCATCGTACAAATATAATATCATATCGTTAGCGGCGGTATTCGGAAAAATAATCGTAAAATTATCGGCAGCAGGATTCGGATATACGCGCAAAGTCTTCTCAATTGGCAACTGCGTCACTTCCGTTAAAATTTGTTGAACGCTGTTATACAAATTAAGTCTGCCGCCCGTGCGCGATTTTCCCGTGAGATTAGAAACTTTATCTAAACCGTTTATAAGTGCATCGCGAATTGTTAAAGCAGCCTTCGACGGATTTGTTTTCGATAACGTGCAAACATTATTGCCGTTACTTTTCACGGCGTATAATAATGCAGCCGAACCGGCAGCTAACGGAGCCGCCAAAGAACTACCGCTTTCAGTCTTATAAGAATTAGCTATTGAAGTTGTGATAATATCCAAACCGGGTGCGGAAAAAGCAATAAACTTTGAACTGTATCCGCCGTCAACAAATTTGTCGAGTGAATCCGTGCTATTAACAGAGAGTAAATAATCGCTTGAACACAAACTCGGTAAATCACCGATTGTATTTACGTCGCCGATTGTATTTGTCGCGGCTACAAAATTCAGAATACCTTGTTGACCTAAACTGTCGTACATACTGCACCACAATTTATGATCTTCAGGTCGTCTGCCGTCAAGTCCTAGCGACATAGATGTAACGGCGATGAATGCGCCTTTTTTTCCGCCGGATTCATTGTACAATTTACGCATTTTAATCGCATAAGAATAGGCACTGATGATGATGCTTTCATTCGTTACGCCGCTCAAAATCATGAGTTTTACATTCCAATTCACGCCCGTAATGCCGGATTTATTATTGCCGGCAGCTCCGATAAGTCCCGCACAATAATTTCCGTGATAAGGATCATTGTCTTGAAGAAGTTTTGTGTGATCGTCATTGCCGGAAAAAAAATTGTAGCCGACGTAATCGTCAATGAACCCGTTACCGTCATCGTCAATGCCAT
>JAYTNA010000504.1:0-9113 GCA_043748865.1 Saprospiraceae bacterium | reverse complement strand
GCAACTGCAAAAGATGAATTTGAAAAAATGGGTTTATACACACCACTTACGAATACAGTGCCCTATCAAATGCCGCCGACGGAAGCAGGTTACGCTTTTTCGACTACTTCTAAAATCCTTTTCGGTTTCGATTATGATATTGCCGAAACGCAAAAGTTGAAGATACCTACTTCTGTTGATGGTGCAGCGTTTAAAAATAAAACGACCGGCGAAGTGCGGTATGTTTTATGGGCAAAAACAAGCCTCGACCAATCGGAAATAGCCCAAGAACTTTATAGTTTTCCGACTGCTCTTAATTTAAAAAGCGTCAAACGTCGCGATTGGGATTTTTCTAAAACTCAAAAAGAAATCTTAATCCCTTCAAGTAATATTAATTTAACGGGTACGCCGACATTTTTTTATAATTAAATTTGAAAAAAATCAATTCCGGATTAAAATTTGTGCATATTTGTTTATTCAAAATAACTATGACCACCGATTAAAAAAAATTCAGATGGCGGCGCGTTTTATATCCTTATTTTTATTTTTAAGCATTTCCGTTTTCGGACAAAAATTCGGTGAAAAATTTGGTGAGAACCAAATTATCGGCACCAAGTGGCGATATACTTATACTTTACACCTCGAATCGAACACGACCGTTCATCAAGCGGATAAAGAGTACCAATACTTTCTTTTTTTTAAATACGATTACACTTTTGAGCAGTATTTGCACGGACAATTTTCAAAAGGCACTTGGAGTTTGAACAATAATACTTTATTCTATAATTTCCGCAATGTACCTAAATTCGATATTGTCGCTGTCAATAATAAAACGTTAGTACTGGAGTTTAAACAACCGAATACGACCGGCACTTATCAATATCATTTTGTTTCCGTTGAAAGTTCGGAAGCACCTTTTATCCGTCCGGTGAATGAATTACCGGAAATTATTGTAGAAGCTCCGAGTAAAAATAAAAGGAAACGACATTGGTGGGATTTTTTAAGCACCACCGACGAGAAAAAATCCGAACAGGCGAATACAAAAAAAGATATACCTTATATCAGCGTTGAACTTATCGGCGGCGGCTATTATGGCGGCATTGATCCGGTGATAAAAGATTTTACGCGCATCAACAGTGACGGGCGTTTAATTCACGAATTCCAAAGCGTTAATGCACCGTTGCATTTGGTGAAAAAAAATATTTCGCGCACTGAGTTGCAACAATTTGCAGAATTTATCACTGACAATAAATTTTTCGATATGCAGCGTCTCTACGATTGCAACTCGGAAGTGTGCGAAAAAAGAAAACTTGTAAAACCCACACCCATTCCGTTGCGTCTGATGGTTTGTTACGGCGACAAGAAAAAAGTGATTACGATTTCTATTTGGGGTGAAGACAATCGCAAAATGCACTATGTCAATTATCCTCAAGCATTAGATAATATCATTGATGCCATTCAGAAATTAGCAAATCGTCCGGATGATGCGCGAATTGGAAATATTGGGAGATAAGGAAAAATGCGCCGAGAAAAATAAATTTTTTCGGCGCATTTTCCTTCAACCTGTACAAAAACCCTAATTGTATTTATATTAAGCATTGAGCGATTTATTATGCCGATTTATTAAAATTACTGAACCTATAATGCCCGTTATAAATAAACTGACGGCAATAAATTCTGCTTGGGTGAATGAGATGCCGAAATAATGGAACTTACTATTCACGCGAATTTTTTCTATTAAAAAACGTTCGAAGCCGTTTAAAATGAGATAAATCATAAACAATAAACCCGGCGTACTGATACGTTTGCGAATTGACCACAAAAAACCGCCGATAATAAAAGCCATAATCGTTTCGTAAAAAGGTGTCGGGTAAACACCCGGCACTAAATGTTGGAAATATTCTGCTTTTAAACCTTCAATCGGCACGCCTTCATGCACAACGTTTCTCGGAAAATCATACGACCACATCCAATCCGGCGAAAACCACCAGGACGGTTTTGCACCGGCGGCAATACCCCAATCACCGTCACCCGCCATTTGACAACCGATACGACCGACACCATAGCTCAGAATTAAACCCGGCGCAACGGCATCAATTGTATATAAGGGATTCATTTTCAATTTTCGTGTAATGAACCAATAAACCACAATAAACCCGATGATGAGTCCGCCGTAAATCGCTAATCCACCCGGACTAAAAAAAACGTGAATCGGATCGTGTAAAAAGTCCTGGATGTCTTTAGCACTTTCAAAAATAGCAAAAATTTTCGCGCCCAACATACCGCTGATAGCTGCTACGACGGTAATATCACCAACGCGTTCATGCGGATAGGTTTCACGCAAATTACCTTTTTCATCTTTGATTAACTGCGGCGTATATAAATTTTTCTTGCGTTTCAGTTCTAAAAAAAGTAAATAAGCAGCGGTTAAAAACGCCAAGGCCAGAAAAAATCCGAAAGTTTGTATGTAACGTGTAATATTGTCATAATCGGAGCCGATTAAGTCGTGCAGCACATACGATAGGTTTGGATACATTTTTTATTTTTTAGTTTTCAATACCGGCGTAAAATTAATCTTTTATCGGCATAACAAACGTAAAGTATCTATGAAATTTTTAGCAGTGACTTGGTGCATTTGGTTCAACTAAAACCGACAATCGTTTGAGTATTTTTTCAGCCACTTTTCTTTTTCGGCATAATCGGGTATCGCTTGTTCAACGAGCTTCCAAAATCTATCGGAGTGATTCATTTCCGTGAGGTGGGCTAACTCGTGTATGATGACATAGTCTTGGACATCTTCGGGCGTAAAAAGCAGACGCGTTGAAAAATTCAAATTGCTTTTTGATGAACAACTGCCCCAATTTGAGTGATTATTTTTAAAACTGATGCTTTTTACATTTTTTTTGAAAAATAAGTAATTCAATTCGTGTACGCGTCGCGAAAATTGCGGTAGCGCATCTTGTGCCGCTATGCGACTAATGAGGACACCGGCAACTTCCGATTGTTGTGCGGATGATAAATTTTCGGCAAAAACAAATTCAATGGTACTATTTGATAATAATTTCGCCGAACTGCTTTTCTTTTCTGCTTTATGAAATTTTAAGACATAGTTTCTGCTGCCGATATTTATTGTTTGTCCGTCGTAATAAGATTTAGTAGTGAAGAACTGTTTCAGCACAGGCTTTTTCGCCATTTTATCCGAAAGAGATATTTTAATTTGTTTAATTAAAATACTTTCTTCCGTCAGATTTATTATCGGCAAACGTACAATCAAATTTTTTTTTCCGAAAGCATATCGCCATCCGCGCCGCCGTTCTCGATGAATTTCTACCGGTAGCGGTTGTTCGTTGATCTGCCAGGTGGTTTTTTCTATTAAAGACATGATGATTTCTATAGGGGAAATTATGCCGGATGCACGAATTAAAATGTTATTACTGCACTAATATTTTTCTACAAATCCAAGTTCGGCGTATAACTTATTTTTTTTATTTACAATAATATATAATAAACACCGCTTTGCAAATCATCACAATTAAACTCAAGATGGTTATAGCCTTTTTCCAATTGATGCGTTTCGATTATGACGTTATTGCCGTGCGTATTATAAAACGAAAAAGTAGCGGACAAAGTTTCCGAACTATTTAATTCTAAGCGGATACCGGAATCTGTTAGGGTTGATGAAATTTTTTGTATTACTATTATTTGAAACTTGCCTTTTTGCAGTTTTAAATATCGAGGTGTTTCTAAAGTTTTTGTAACATTTACCCGCGCTTCATTATTACTTTTCACGCTATCAATAGGCATAGAACTTATTAATTTTGCGGATAAAACCACCGCTTTACTGACATCAATAATAAAAATAGGAATATCTGCGGTGGCTGTTGTGCTTAAAGGCAATGCATTGATTATCCAAGTGTAGCAATGTTCGCCACCGTTGCAGTATCCGCGCCATATATCGGACGATGTATTAGCTATGCTGCCGATAACAGTATTCTCGGGAAATTTAAAAAAAATATTAACATCATTCAAAGCAGTATCTCCGATATTTTGCGTGGTAAATATGTTTGAGTTTTTGTTGTTAAAAGATGTTTCTCGAAAAGGCTCAATATTGTATTCCGGCACTGTACGATCAAATAGACGAATAAAAAATTAAGGTTTTTCCTTTAAAAGGCGCATGATTGAAAAAAAAATAAGAAATATCAAATATTAAGTACGGGTGAAATAATTTATAATATAGAGCAGATTTTCGCAAAAATTCAGATTCCTAAATAATTCTAACGGAGCAAAAAAAATTTCATTAAAATTTTCCGTAAATATTCGCCGAGCAATTTGTGCATATTTGCGCAATAAATTGGTTGCAATCTATAAGAGCTTTTTCCGCTTCACTTGGAGAAGCCGTTTTTTTATTTTGAATTTTGATAAATAAAAAAGGTAAACGCCGCGAAGGACATTTACCCGACAAAACATAAATCTCTATTTCTTTTTAGTTAGTCGGTTAGTCAGTTGGTCTTATATTTTTGGACTAACCCACCAACCGTTTAACCAACTAACTTTAATTTTTCGTTATCACAATCGGGATACAAGTATTCGGTACGATTGGGTTTATTGTCACCGATTTTTGTGTGATACAACCATTACTGTTTTTTAACGCAATCGTATGACTGCCGACAGATAAACCCGAAATTATTCCGCCTGTCGGGTAAGTTCCGTAAGTGCCGCCGTCAACAGAAATTAAATCCGATGTTGTTACATTCATTAAACTACTGATTGTTATATCTTCACTATTGCCCGGACACGCCGGCGAAACAGTTAATGTAAAATCCGGCAACGGATTCACGGTTACTTGTATTTCTTGTGCCGGTTCGCAACTCGCACCTTGATCCGGATCTAATATCGCATACACATAGTACGTTATCGGTGATGATGTCGCATTCGGAAAATCGGCTGTCGCAAATGTATATGTTGCCGTGTAAGGGCTGCTCCCGCCTGTCGGTGTTACGGTCGAAATACCTAGCCCCGCATAAATAGCCGTCGCTTCCGAAGGTGTCGGTGTTGTTCCCGCCATTTGTTTACTCGTGAATTTTACGAATTTGATGCCGCTTGCCGTATTATATGACGTATTCACCGTGATATTCGTTCCGCTTGAATCCGCACAAATTGTTTGTGCCGCACTCGGATTTGTTATTGTCGGACACAGCGGACCGGCACTCGGAACTATTGTTGTCGGAGAGGACACAGAACTTTGGCAAGCCGTAAAATTATCAGTCGAACTGTATGATCCCGTGTAATTACTACCGCCCCCGCCGCTTCCGCCGGGTACAAGTCGGCTCTCCATAGTTGTCGGTGTTCCCGCTTTTACACCGCCCCCGATAGAGGTAACCGCACCGGCAGCAGCAATGTCACTGTATGTAAATGTAGATTGATAACAAGCAGTACCGTAAAACCAAGATGAAGAAAAAGGAGATTTATTACTGTACATCTGACCCGTAAGCGTTGATTTTTTACCAGCACCCACGGTGTAGCCCGTACTCGACGTTATCGCACCCGCCGACAAAAAAATATCGCTTGACGAATAATTGAGCGGCACTTGGGTAATCCATGTATTGGTCCCCATATCAAATGATGTGACAGGTGCGGAAACTGTATTATCAGCAACAATTTTACCGTCGGGAATAGGTGCTGTTGTCCATGAAGCCGTAATCCCGTTAAGTGTAATTGAACCGTCGTGAAATATTATGAAATCACCGTCAGTTTTTAATGTGCCGGTTAATTTTATATGCAGGTTCATCCATAACGTCGTGGCAACGCCCGAAGGATTCGAACTGTTAAAGTCGGTATAAGGATTATGGCTTAAAACAGGACAAGTTTGCGCGTTTATTAAACCTGTAAGAGGTAAAAAAATTATGAATACTAATAATTTTTTCAAAAAGAATGTGCAAGAAATATTTCTGATGAAGCATTTCATGTGAAAGAGATTTTATGAAAGTATTTATGAGATAAAGGTTATAAGTTATGAAGCATTCATAACCCCTCAACTCTAAACAAAAATTATTTATCAACTTATACTTATCAACAAACATTCCAATTTTGAGTATACACCATCAAAGGTATTTTTTTTGAGATTTTATTTGAAAATTAGCTTTGTGGAAAACTATTTAAAACAAATTGTTTTAAATAGTTGCTTTTATAAAATCAATATACATACTTTTGTGTTATCGAAAAACGAATTAATAACGCGCGGTTGAGGAAATTTTTTGAACTCGGCAGCTAGTATTTGTCTCACTTGTTTGTCGAATAATAAACAGAGAGACAACATTTTTTGGAAAAATGAATGATAAAGGATGAATGATGAATTTTCGCGAAATTTTTAATTCTGAATTTTTAATTCTTAATTCCATTTTAACCCTAATTTTTTAACGGATTTTTTAATCCAAAAACAAGTAACATTTATGAGTACACATGCTCGCGGGTCAAAAACAATTACAAAACCCGCAACGGTTCAAACCGCTACCGATGTTTCAACTGCGATTATCGCAAAAACAGATGCGCCGCAAACTTTGAAGGACAAAGCCGCCGCCGTTCAAACATTTATCGGCGCGTACAACAGTGCTTTCGACGGTTTCAATGCCGAAGTGCCGGTGATTGACACAAAAGCTACTTCCGTCAACGGCGATTTCACGGCACTCAAAGTTGCTTACGCCGAATTGAAACATTTGGCTAAAGGTTTGGTGTCTATCGGTATGATTAATCCCGCAGATTACGGAACGTTGCTCGGTTAAGTTATGGTTGACGGTTGAGGATTAATGGTGGATGGTTTTAAAAATTGTCAACCGGCAATTATCAGCCGTCAACTAAATTAAGATTTTTGTCCTGAAGGAACCTTAGGGACTTCGACGGCTTCTTCCGCTTTATGCGGAGAAGCCGTTTTTTTAATAAATCCGTAAATCGTACTTATTTTCTTTTCTTATCCCTGAGACTATTGCTTGGTTTACTACTATTCATTCTATTTCCGGAAGACATCGAACCGCTGCTCCGTGAATCTCTGCCGCGTGTGTCTCTGCCGGTGCTACTTGAGCGTGTATCTCTTGTATAGTTTCTGGTGACACCTCCGCCCAATCCGTCAAGAGAGTTACCGTCTTCTAAAACCAGTTTACCGTCAGAAAGCGTATCAAGGTCTCTTTTAATGACATCATCGCTGATAAAATGTTCTCTGTTCCAAGTTTTATACGATAATTTCATGTAAGAACCGATGGTATTTACTAATCCGTCTCGTACATCTTCGTCTTCTGTTTGAATAGCTTTATCAATCAGTTTACGAATATTGCTGCCGTAATGGCGGAATTTTGTTTCATTCTTAGGATAGGCTACCGGTTGCGGTTTTTTCTTTAAATCTTCGGGCGTAGGAACGATTCCGCTCGGCGTAGTGGCGTTGAGTTTATACTTCGCAATTTGAAACAAATGTTTCCAAAGTTTTTCGCGATAATCTTCTATGTTTCGACTTTGCGGGTACAAGCGTTGAATGAGATTAATTATTTCTTCGCAAAACGATTGGCGATAATCGTCGTTTTGTATCGTTTGTGCATAACGTACCAATTGTTGAACGTTACGTCCATATTCCGGCATGATGAGTCCTTCCAACTCTGAGTTGTAGGACATATTTATGGGTGGCTTTTTTTTAAAATCTTTCATTGATAATAGTTTAGTCAGTTAGCCAGTTAGTCGGTTAGTCGGTTAGTCGGTTTTCTAAAAATTTAGACTAACCGACTAACCGACTAACCGACTAACTGACTAACTATTATTCAACTGTAACTGATTTTGCTAAATTTCTCGGTTGATCTACGTTACAACCGCGCATCACTGCAATATGATAAGATAAAAGTTGTAAAGGAATAACGGACAACAAAGGCGTAAGCGGTTCGGCAGTATCCGGAATTTCAATCGTATAATCCGATAAACTTTTTACCAACGTATCTCCTTCCGTAACTATAGAAATCACGATACCTTTTCGCGCTTTTACTTCTTGTATATTGGAAACAATTTTTTCGTAAGCACTATGATTGGTACAAATAATGACGCAAGGCATATTTTCATCTATCAATGCAATCGGTCCGTGTTTCATTTCTGCTGCAGGATAGCCTTCAGCATGGATGTAGGAAATTTCTTTTAATTTCAATGCACCTTCTAAAGCTACCGGAAAATTATATCCGCGACCCAAATATAAGGCATTCGGCGCATTTTTTATTTCGCCGGCAATATATTTTATTTGATCGTTCAGTTTTAATACTTGCTCAATTTTACTTGGAATGTTTTCTAATTCTGTTATTAATTGATGATAATACGATTTATTAATCGTGCCACGCTCGTACGCTATGTTTAACGCCATTAAGGTCAATAATGTTACTTGACCTGTAAATGCTTTTGTAGAAGCCACACCGATTTCCGGTCCGGCGTGAATATAAGAACCGGCGTGTGTTGAACGCGCAATAGATGAACCGACAACATTCACAATACCGTAAATAAAAGCACCGCGTTCTTTTGCTAATTCAATTGCTGCTAAAGTATCGGCAGTTTCACCGGATTGTGAAATAGCGATAAGGACATCTTTATCTGTAATAATCGGGTTGCGATAACGAAATTCCGAAGCATAATCAACTTCCACCGGCATACGCGCCAATTCTTCAAACAAGTATTTTGCTACTAAACCGGCGTGCCATGAAGTACCACAAGCCACGATAATTAAGCGTTCTGCTTTTATTATCCGGTTCAGATAATCTTGCATACCGCCCAAATGCACCCAACCTTCGTTGGCACTTAATCTGCCGCGCATCGCATCCGCAACGGATTTTGGTTGCTCGTGAATTTCTTTGAGCATGAATGAATCGTAGCCGCCTTTTTCAAGTGCATCAATCGTCAGATTTAGTTCTTGAATAAACGGTACTTCTTTTTTATTTTCATGAATCGTTTTTATTTCAAAATTGCCGTCACGGTGCAAGGTAACCATCGTACCGTCGTTGAGATAGACGACGTTTTTAGTATGCTCAACAATTGGCGTAGCATCGGAAGCTAAAATAAATTCATTTTTGCCGATACCGACTACCAACGGACTTTGCTTGCGGGCGGCGACAATTGTGTTC
>JAYTNA010000503.1:0-6206 GCA_043748865.1 Saprospiraceae bacterium | reverse complement strand
GTTTTGACGGTGGTGACGGACGCTCTACATATAATTTATACACTAACGGTTGTGCGCCTTGGTCAGGAAACCGCCATGAAAATCTCGGTACGTGGGGTTATGATGATGCGCGGTGGTGGTACGAATTTGTAAAAAAATCAAAAGAATTAGATACATCCGAACAATGTGCCGCAGATTGGTTGAAATTTCAATATCAAAATGTACGTACTTTTGAAAACACCAACAGCACTTATTTTTTTTCGCTGCCGGGCAGATTATTGGCGCGTTATAGTGTGTCAAAGGGTGATACTTTTCAATTTTTTAATACTTTTAAACTTTGGCAACATCCGAATATTTTAAACGCCATTAAAAATGATATTTGGAAAGTTTCAGAAGTTCAGCTACCAATTGTCAGCTTTGAGATGTCAGCAGGAGACAAAAATAAATTATTTACCGGAACCGATTTAAAGCCTAAGAGATTAATTTCCGAAGTACTCGATCCGGATAAAAATTCTATTTACTCTTGGCATATTGTTTGGGCGGATGGTTTTAGAGAAATACCTGTTTACGGAACGAAAAATATTTTTTTAATAAATCGTTCCGGCAACTTCAAAGTGGCATTGCGGCAAGATAATCTCGGTTTATCGGCGATAAAATACCCGCAAGGCGCTAAAGGTATTTGGAGTGAAAGTTTTTTTGTTGACATCCATGATGACGATCCCTATAAAATTGTTGATAGCCTTGCGATATTAAAATCCGGAAAAACAGTGCGTCATACACAAGTTTTTCCGGAAAAAAATGCGCGTGAAATGACGAATGAAGAGTTAGTTAATATGACATATATTTCCAAAAAATCCGAAACGACACAGACTGAAATCCCGAAATCTTATAGCACAGGAAACAGAATAAGCAATCAATTTTTTTATGAAGTGCAATCCGATAGTTTAAAAATTAGTTGGCGATTAATTTCAGCGACACATTTTAAAATAGAATTTTTTTCGCCGGTCGGTAAAATATTAATGGCAGATCAATATTACAATAATGAAGGATTTTATTCAGAAGAAATTAATTTAGCAAGCTTACAAAAAGGGAATTATTTTCTGAGAATTATTTGCGACGGTGATGTTCAAACTTTTAAGATAATACTTTGATTTAGGTTATGGGTATATGTTATGGATAATAAGTTTTGAAACCAATAATCCATAACCTATAACCTATAACCTTTTAATTTTCTTCTACAATCACTTCATCTTCACCTGTTTTAAATTTAGTGCTGCGCGATTTAACCGGATTCGCCGTCATTTCCATATAATCTTTTCTATTTCGCGCAATATCGATTGCAGTAAATAATGCTTTTCTGAAAGATGCAGGGTTCGCAATATTTTGACCGGCAATGTCAAATGCAGTACCGTGATCCGGTGAAGTGCGCACTGCAGATAAACCGGCAGTATAATTCACGCCGTCACCGAAAGATAAAAGTTTAAAAGGAATTAAACCTTGATCGTGATACATGGCTAAAATAGCATCGTATTTTTTAAATTCGCCGGAACCAAAAAAGCCGTCGGCGGGAAAAGGTCCCATAGCTATAATCCCTTTTTCTTTACACATTTCTATCGCCGGACGAATAATTTTGATTTCTTCTTCACCGATAGAACCATCATCGCCGGCATGAGGATTTAATCCAAGTACAGCAATCGTCGGTTTTTCTATGCCGAAATCGACGCGCAAAGTATCATTTAAAATGGTTAGTTTTTTCACGATTTGTTCGCGTGTGACACTTGACACAACTTTTTCAATCGGTAAATGATTAGTCACTAAACCGATACGCAATTTATCACTTACCATCAGCATCACACTTTCCGCTCCGCCGAGATGTTCAGTCAAGTATTCGGTATGCCCTATAAACGGAAAACCGACCAATTGCATCGCGTGTTTATTAATCGGTGCTGTCACCAAAGCATCAATCAATCCGAGTTTTAATTCCAAAACGGCTGACTCTAACGATTTATAAGCATAAGATCCGCCGACTTCATTCATTTTTCCGAGTGTAATGTTGACGCTTTCTGACCAACAATTTACCACATTCACTTTGCCTTGTTCCGCATCGGCGGCAGAACGCAAATTAGCAAAAGGAAATTCGACTTGCACAATGTTTTTGTGATACGAAACTACTTTTGACGAACCGTAAATAATCGGCGTACATAAATTAAGAATACGCGCATCAGCTACAGTTTTCAATATTACTTCCAAACCGACACCATTAATATCTCCGACTGAAATACCTATTTTCTTTTTTTCCATAAATACGTTTAATTACGAATTACGAATCGCGAATTATATATCATTCTTCATTCGTAATTTACACATTATCTTTTAACGAAATTTTTTCGCAAAGATACAATTTTTGGCGATTAAAAAAATTTTGAAGAATGTATGCTCAATAAATTCTCAGTGAAAAGAAAAAAGGTACACACTTCAAAAAGAAATACGTACCTTCTAATTCTTAAATCACATAATTCATATAGATAACATAGCTTGCAAGGTAGTTATTAATTGCCAATTCTTAGTTTTTAATTTTTAATTATCATCCCGACGGTGCTTGCGAATTATCAATAAACCCAACTTCAGGATCATCTACCCGTTGCCACGGTTGATCAGGTGTATTGGTTGGCGTGGTCGGAACAGAAGGCGCCGGTTTTATAACCGGACTTTGCGGGAAATCAGGTTGACTTGGTGGTGTCGGAATAATCACATCAACCGGTTGAGTCGGAGTTATTGGAATAGTATTAATGTCAGTTGGTTGCGGGTGCGGAATTGGCTGCGAAACAGCACTTCCGGCGTGACGCAGTGCTTCTGCCACTGCTTTAGCCGCATTGATACGCCCATAACCAAATCTGATAGAATGTCCGCGCCGATCATATTCGCCCGGCGGACCGATTTTATCAGCAGTTTTAATTAAAATTTGTTTCACTTCACCGGCAGTTAATTCCGGATTGGCGGAAAGCATTAACGCACAAATTCCCGCAGCGAGCGGTGTTGCTGACGATGTACCTCCGAAATGTTGATACAAGGGACCTCTGTCAATATCGTCACCGTAATAACTTCCTGTTTTATCCCATGAAGCACGTGCAGCAAAAATCGGATAGAATCCGCCATTACTCGGCGATGAAATTGTAACTTCCATACCCAAATTTGAATAATCCGGATGCTCGTCTTCACTTGTTGATGCTGCAACGCAAATAACATCCGGTACAGTAGCATAAAAATTCACATTACTCACGCCTTCATTGCCGGCGGCAAAACATATCACACAACCTTTTCCGTTGCGTCCGTGTCGCGCCGCTTTTGTAATGGCATCAATTTTATCTTGGTTGAGTTGAAAATTCGGGTCAACAGTTCCCCAAGAACAACTGACCACATCTGCACCGTTGTTCATTACATAGTTAAACATGGTTTCAGTGCCTTCAATACTGTAACTCGTACCGCTAACAGGCATGAAACGCGCAACCGGGGCAGCACCAACCATACCGCCGTTGGCAGGTGCAATGGCAACACTTGCACACGGCGTTCCGTGCGTATAAGTCGGATCACCCATGCGCACATTCGGCGAATTATCCCAACAATCGTAAGGTTTTACAATTTTATTGCGCAAATCCGGATGATGAATGTCCATTCCATTATCTATAATGGCGACAACAATATTCGGGTTACCGTAACCATCGAGCAATTCCCATGCTTCTTTTACTTTTGCATCGGCACCCGGTGTTATTTGAATTGTCGGGCTGTCCGGAATTGTTCCGACGTTGATTAAATGCCACATTTGTCCCCAATATCTGGCAGTCGGGTCTTCATAATAATGCTCAACTTCTGCGTCTAAATCCGGCTCTGCACTTTTGACTTCGTAGTACGTTTGTAATAAAGCAGCACATTTGAGCGGATTAAGAGATTCGGCAGTTACACGTGCTACTAACTTTTCGGGTGACCGCCGTTGTTTAATTTCTAAATGCGATTGGGCTAAAATTTCATTTTGTCTTTGCTCCGTAATACCGGGATGGAATGCAATATAAATACTACCGGTCGGCACTACAGGTTTTTTACTACCGTTTATATAATACACGTGCGTTCCGGAGTCAATTTCTTTGGAGGCACGCATATCATCTAATTTTTTATTCAAATTTGCACCGCGTTTGCGTTGAAAATCTATCACCTCAAAACCGCCAAGATGCGAGTGAATTATATTGTTAATTTCCGGGTCCGGGATATTATCATCAATACCGCGCGATCTGCGTCGTTTTACACCGACAAATCGTGTACTTTTAGTGAGTACAGCATCACTGTTTCCAAGTCGAATTTTTAGTTTATCAGGCATAGCACATAAATTTTTTAACGGATTTGGTTTCATAAAGGTGTTTGAGTTTCCGAAAACTCACACAATTTATAAGCTATTTTTTTATTAAAAAACTTTTAATCGTTTTTATTTTTAAAGAATATCATCATTTACCGGTTTTTTCTAAATATTGTCTGTTTACTTCATCAGGATAATTCCATGAACGCCAATTATTATGCGCAAATCTGCGGTGTAAGCGCGCGGTTTTTGCGGACAGAAGGTCATCAAATTCTTTTTCAAGCACATTACCTAATACTTTTTTATCAATGGCACCGCGATAAATAATTTCATCTCCCAAACCCATATCGCTGTTTGCAGCACTTTGCAAAAGATAATTTTTATTTTGGATGAGTTGATATGTATTTTTATCCGAGACATCATTCATCAAAAAACGCACATCTAAATCTTTGCCGGGTGTATGCCGAATATTGTAATCCGTAATAAATGTATCCCAAGACACGCAACTTGTCGCAACCAAAACGAGATACAAAGACCAAGCATTGCGAGATACAAATCTGTAAAAAGTTTCTGAATTTTTTATCTTTTCATACAAAAACCATAAACAACATAAGACTAAAATCAAGAAAAAAATTACGCCGATGCGTTTATACGCCAACCCAAAAGCATTGATATAATGCGCGTTGCGCATTCCGACCGATAATGCCAAAAAAGCATTTTGCACTAACCAAATTTTAGCCAAAATATTAAGAAGAGAAGTATCGGATTTCTTTTCGACAAAAATTTTTTTCGATTTTATATGGCCGTGAAATAACCACAATAAAACACCCATCGCCAATAAAATACCGAAAATAAGAAAATAAGTACCTTCGTGCACAAAAACTTTCATATCGGAAGGGTTGAAATTACTGTGACTATTGAACCAAACAAATGGAACGTCAGTGATATTATTGAGTAACAAAAGCAGATTGACTGTCCCTAAAACAATAATTCCCAATCTATTTGATTCGAACTCTGTTGGATTTGTAAGCGAATTTATTTCCAAATTTTTCTTTTCTTGTGATATTGAATTGTCCGAAAATTTATTTTGCCAAGTAATAAAATCAAATATTTGATGTTTCCAAATAGTTGCACCCGTAATAAAAAAACAAACGCCGAAGAAAATAAAATGACCGAAATCGAACCGAAAAGTGAAAATACGCGCCAACGCATCAAAAAAAGGTAAAACAATATCCGCAAATCGCGGATTGGAAACCAAATAAATAAAGAAAAAAACACTGCCGATAATAATTGCCATAAAAATCGGCAAGAAAGGAAAACGTTGTTGTGGTGTACGACGTGTAGCGAACAGGTTTGTTAGGCTGTTTGCAAAATGTTTTGGCACCTCCAAAAAATTGCCGGCGAATAGCAATGAGCCGAAAAATAAAAACCGCAACTCCGGCAATTGTGTTAAGCCGACTAAAAAACTAAAACTCAATAAATAGGCTGCTACGGCAAGTTTTGAGTTCGTGAATACAATACACAAAGCCAAAATAAAAGTGCCGACCGCAACATATTGTACGTTGCGTTTTGAAAAACTTGCCCGATAAAAATAAAACAACGCAGCTTCAAAAAAAATTGTGATGAGTAGTACATTGAGTCCGACAAACGCTTTAAAAAAAAGAAAATCAATTAAAATAGTACCGACCAAAACGGCGAGAGATTTTATAATTTGTTTTTGCATGAGAAAGATGATATTTAAAAATTAAAAAACCATGATTTTAAAAATTAAAAGATTTTAAGAATGTCATTTATCTTTTAAATCCTAAAAATCTTTTAATCAAGGTAAAAAATTGTAGCTCGCAAAATTTCCGTCGGAATATGCAAATCGTTTTGAAATTTT
>JAYTNA010000502.1:0-1207 GCA_043748865.1 Saprospiraceae bacterium | reverse complement strand
GCATCACTGCCGGTAATAATCGGCGCGTGTAGATAAAAAAACTTACGTTCATTGAAAAATTCGTGAATCGCAAAAGCAACGGCATGACGCACGCGAAATACCGCACTGAAAGTATTTGTGCGCATACGCAAATGTCCAATTTCGCGCAAAAATTCTAAACTGTGTTTTTTAGGTTGCAACGGATATACGGAAGCATCGCAATCACCGAGAATTTCAATCGTATCGGCAATCAGTTCTACACTTTGTCCTTTGCCTTGCGATGATTTCAAATAGCCGGTACATTTTATTGCCGCACCCACGGTGATGCGTTTTATAGTTGCCGCATCGGTTTTTTCTTGATTAACAACCACTTGCAAAGTTGAAAGGCATGAACCGTCGTTGAGTGCAATGAATTGGGTGTTTCTGAAATTGCGCACCCAGCCCATCACCGTCACCTTTTCAGTATCCAAAAAGTCGTGGTATCTTAATATTTCTGCTATTTCTTGTCTTTTTATCATGAGAGTTAGTTGGTTAGTTATTTTATTAATTAGTTAGTTAGTTGGTTAGCCAAAGCATAAAACCAACCAACTAACTAACTAATAAAATAACTAACTGTTTTAAAAATTTCGCAAAATTAATCGAACTATTTAATTAATGTAAACTATAAAGCTAAACGAGTAATTTTTTTCAATTCTTTTTTTTGTTAAATTAATTTTTCAGAAAAAATAATAAAATTAAAATAGGGTAAATAATTTCTGCGTTATCAAATAGTTAACGGTTTGGTATTCATTCATCACGCTTTAAACCTTATGAAATGAAATTATTATCCACGCTTTTTATTCCTTTTTTTATTAACGCTACTTTTGTTTCAGCCCAAAAAACAATTATAGATAGTCTTGCAAAAAAAGCAGGTATTGAAAGTTCCGCGAAAAATTATTTGTCAGCCATAAAAATTTATACTCAAATTACTGAAAAAGAACCCACCGATAGTAAATATTGGTTTTATCGCGGACAAGCGTATATGATGGTGAATGATTTTAAACACGCCGAACCGGATTACAACAAAGCGCTTCAATTAAATTCTAAATATTTTGATGCCTATCTGTCGCGGGCAATTTTATATTTCAATTTGAATGATGCCGAAAAAAGCATCAACGATTACAATCAAGCTTTGCGCTATTGTTCAAACGAAAGTATGAATGTATTTATAAGAAACAATCGCGGCAAT
>JAYTNA010000501.1:0-4941 GCA_043748865.1 Saprospiraceae bacterium | reverse complement strand
TTATTCAAAAAATAAACACTTATGTCAAGCGAGGATAGACAAATTCATTATACCACCAAGCTTTTATATAATTTTTTCTAAAATTTTACTTTGCGTTTTTTTGCTTTCGTAACCGATATTTCAAAATTGAGTGTATCAACACAAAATTTATAATCTTGAAAAAAATCTAAGCCGAGAACACCGTCTATATCTGCCAGAACGCCGTTAGCGATGAAATCGTAAGAATGGATTTTAAAATTTTTTCTAACGATGCCACCAAAACGACATTCAACAACATCAATTATTTTCGCTTCAATTACACCTTTTGCCGTTTCGAGTAAACCAATTTCAGCGTTATCGGAAATGGAAATATTCATTAGCAACAAAGCAGTAGTATCAATAACGGTATGTGTCGCTCCTGTATCAAATGCTAATAAAACGGAAGAAGTGTTAATAATAAAGTCAATAACCATTAAACTTTCATCGTCTTGTCTATCAAATGAAACTATTTCAAGGCTCATTTATCAACCGTTTTTTGAGGGATTTGCCGATAAATACTTACCCATTGACTCATACCCCGTTTTTTCTCTCCTGTGAATGTCCAAGTAGAATGTTCGAAATCTTGAAGCAAATCACGCCCTTCGAGTAAACCTTTTTTTGTCCGTGCATGAAATACAACTATACCACCGAGTATCAAGGCGGATTCTATTTTGGGTTCTCCCAGTAATACCCATTCTTCCGGATAGGCTTTTCTTATTTCTTCAATTGTGAGAAACGTATTCATTATTTAGTATTTTATAGATTGCACAATTAGAATTTGAATGGGTGTCAAATCAACAAACAAATATAAGGTTCAATAATTTTGTTTCAGAATATTTTTTTATTTTTCTTCCACAACGCAACAGATAGATTCATTTTCGCACAAAAATCCCGCTCGACCTATGTGTTTATTCTTAAAAAAAAATTAAAAACACTAACGCTCTCCGCTCATCCCCCATCTTCCTATTTAAAAACCAGACTCTCCCAAAAGTTTTCAAATGCCAAAGTTATTAATAATGTTAAGTTAATACGCAAATCAAACACTATTCACATCAAAGCAATAATTTTGTTCTCATAATAAACGGGGTTTAAATAATTTTTTATGAAACAATTCTTTTTTTTATTGCTATCGTCAAGCGTAGTATCAATTATGCCGACGCAAGCACAACAAACCGAAAACGTTATTATCATCACAACAGATGGTTTTCGTTGGCAGGAAGTTTTTACGGGCATGGATAAAATAATTGCCGATAATTCTAAATTTAATCAAGGCGATAGCACAAAGTTGTACAAAAAATATTGGTCAGATGACACTTTAGAGCGCAGAAAAAAATTACTCCCTTTTATGTGGAGTACGATTGCCGAAAAAGGACAGGTTTACGGTAATCGTTTGCGCGGTAATTTGGTAAATAATGCCAATCCTTATAAATTTTCATATCCCGGTTACAGCGAAATTTTTTGCGGATATGTAGATACTGCCGTTAATTCAAATGAGTACAAACCAAATCCGAATACAACGCTCCTCGAATTTTTTAACAAACAAGATAAACTGAAAGGAAAAATTGCCGCTTTTGGTTCTTGGGATGCTTTCAACAGAATTTTAAACGAACAACGTAGCGGCATTCCGGTGGTTGCCGGTTACGATGAAACAGGCGGCGCACAACCTAATGCGAATGAACAACTCATCAATAAAATGTTGAAAGATTCGCACAGAGAATGGGACGGAGAATGTATGGATGTGTTCACGCATTATGAAGCGATGGAACATTTGAAAAATAAAAAACCGCGTGTATTATATATCAGTTACGGTGAAACAGATGAATGGGCGCACGCCGGTAAATATGTTTACTATTTAGATGCTGCGCATCAGGTAGATGCTTGGATAAAAGAAATTTGGGATTTTGTACAAGCCGATGCGCAATACAAAAATAAAACGACTGTATTAATTACCACCGATCACGGACGCGGCGATGTGGTAAAAGCTAATTGGACAAATCACGGACAACGCATTGATGATTCAGGTCAAATTTGGTTTGCTATTTTGGGTCCGAATACACCCGTAACGGGTGAACAAACAGCATCCCAACAATTGTATCAAAAACAATTTGCGCAAACTTTGGCAAAAACTCTCGGATTGATTTATACCGCCGAACATCCGGTGGCGATAGAAATTTCGACCGTTTTAAAGAAATAGATAAATATTCACCATCAATTTTTTGAACATGACGACACCTAATTATTATTTGCCGATTATGCCGTACATCATTGTTAAAGATGCACAAGGGTTTTTAAAATTTTTAAAATCTGTTTTTAATGCCGAAGAAAAAATGATAGTGCCGCGTGAAGACGGTAAAACAATTATGCACGCGGAAATCGCCATCGGCAAAGCTGTGATTATGTTCGCGGAAGCTGATGATGAAAAGTTCAAACCGTTTCCGTGTAGTATGTTTATTTTTGTGCAAGAGGTTGATAAAATTTATCACGCGGCAATGCAAAATAGTGCGACTTCACTACAAGAACCGAGCGATCAAGATTACGGACGCAGTGCGGGTTTTATGGATACTTTCGGAAATATATGGTGGTTAACGAGACCCGTAAAATAAAAAACTGATGAATTTTGATAATTTTTTTATTGAAGATATTCTCGCGCATTATAAAAACGAATTGGGCGAACATTTTCAAAAATATCGCAACCATGTTTATCGCGTGTATCATTATACAATTATTTTGAGCCAATACGATGATACGGATAAAACAAAATTAGCAATAGCCGCCGCTTTTCACGACATCGGTTTGTGGACGGCAAATACTTTGGATTATTTATCGCCTTCTATAAATTTATCGCGTGATTATTTGCAAAAAAATAATTTACAAACATTGGATGATGAAGTGGAGCAAATCATTGACAATCATCACAAATTAACGCGCTACAAGAAAAATAATCTACCGGAATTTTTTCGCCAAGCCGATTTAATGGATTTAACATCGTGCATCATTAATTTTGGTGTATCGCGCAAACAAGTACACGACATCAAAAAACAATTTCCAAGTTTAGGTTTCAAACGATATATTTTCAAACAAATACTGCTTAATTTTGTGAAACATCCATTGAATCCTTTACCGATTGTAAAATTGTAGTTTTAAAATAAAATAAAAAAAGCGTTTGGTTTTCATTTCCGGAAACCAAACGCTTTTTTTATTACCACAATTTACCACTATTTTAAGATTTTAAAATCGTTTTGAAATAAAAATCGCTTAAAATTTTAATTTTTAACCCACATTTTAAAAAAAATTACCTGCAAAACAGGTTCACAGCTGATTATTGAAAAATAATTTAAAAAAAAAGTGGTAAAAAGTGGTAATTTGTGGAAACATTATTTACCTTTGTGACGTAAAAGTAATTCATAAGACTTTTAGCATTACAGCAGCAGGATTTTAAAGAGAGAATTTGAAACAAAAACACAAAACAGCAAATGCTCAATCTCAGAGGTGAATACGATTGTACGGTTGATGCCAAAGGGCGTATCCGTTTGCCGTCAGCACTTCTGAAAAAATTGGGCGAGCGTGAGACTTATGATTTTGTTTTGAATAAAGGTTTTGAAAAACATTTGACATTGTTCCCGATTGAAGTTTGGGAAGCAACGGTACAAGAGTTTGAAAAATTAAATCCGTACGACGTAGAAACGCGCCAATTTTTGCGTCGTTTTCACAACGGTACAACTGATGTAGATATGGATGATCAAATGCGGATTTTAGTGCCGAAAAGATTATTGGAATACGCGAATATTGATAAAGATGTGATTTTACACGCTTACGGCGATAAAATCGAAATTTGGGATGCCGTTGAATATGAAAAAAATATGTCGGACGAAGCAATGAATATTGCAGATTTGGCACAACGGGTTCTGGGAAACAGCAAAATTAATGGTTAGTTGTTAATTGTTAATGGTTAATTTAGAAAATCAACCATTAACAACTAACAACTAACAACTAATAAAGATACTATAACTTTTTACTTTGTAATTTTCAAAGCGAATCGAGCAAGAAATAAGTCAAGGGGCAAAGTTTTTCATTGCCCTCACACTTTGAAACACGACATTTTATTATTTTTGATGCACCGGAAAGCCTCTTAATCAGATAGCTTTCCGGTGCTGTTTTAATTCAATTACAAATTACGAATTACAAATTAATTTGTAATTCGTAATTCGTAATTCGTAATTCGTAATTCGTAATTCGTAATTCGTAATTGATAGACTATAAGCACACCACCGTACTTTTGCATGAAACTGTTGACGCACTCGATGCGAAACCGGACGGTATTTATATTGATGCAACTTTCGGCGGAGGCGGACACAGTCGTTTGCTTTTAGAAAAATTAAATGCTTCGGGAAAACTATATGCTTTCGATCAAGACGAAACAGTGCGCAATCATATTATAGACGATAAACGATTTGCTTTTTTTCATCAAAATTTTAGTGAGATAAAACGCATGATGCGTTTTGAAGGCATCAAACAAGTAGATGGTATTATAGCAGATTTAGGCGTATCTTCGCACCACTTTGATACCGGAGAGCGCGGATTTTCTTATCGTTTCGATGCACCACTCGATATGCGGATGAATGTGCAAGATACAGTTACAGCTGCCGATATTTTAAACACTTATAATGCAGAAAAATTACAAAAAATTTTCAGCGAATACGGTGAACTGCGCAATTCAAAAACTTTGGCGGAAACGATTGTAAAAAATCGGGTGACTAAACCATTACGTCGAATTTCCGATTTACTGACTTTAACGGATCAAGTGGGTGCCGGTCCAAAAATGCGTTATTTGTCGCAAGTTTTTCAAGCCTTGCGAATCGAAGTAAATGATGAGATGGGTGTATTGACGAAATTTTTAGAACAAAGTATAGAAATTTTAAAACC
>JAYTNA010000500.1:0-1437 GCA_043748865.1 Saprospiraceae bacterium | reverse complement strand
TGCTTACATTATGATGTATTTTTCTCTGATACCCATAGCGGCATTCGTCGCGGGTGTAATGGGAAACGGCGAAGGTGAGAAGTCGCCGTGGCGCGAATTTTATTCTTTATTGATTTATTTGGTGTGTATTCCGGGTATATTTGCTTTTGCATTAAGCGTTTATAATTTTCTTTTCGAGCGACACCCGATTTTAGATACCGACGTACTCACACAAATTTTGCCGATATGCTCCATGATTGCGACGTTACTTCTCATCAAACGCAACGTCTCATTTGATGAGATACCGGGTTTCGGAAAAATATCCGGTTTAATGTCAATGGTGGCTGCGACTTTTGCTTTTATGTGGTTCATTGACAGAACACACATCCTTGCCATCACTTACATTCCGTTTTGGCAAGTGATTTTAATTTTTGTAGTTCTGTATTTATTTATTCGTTGGGGGTGGTTGCGGTTTATTGCTTAGTTTGTTATCCGTTATCCGTTATAATTAGTGTTCAATAGATTTTTTTTACCTAAATCTTCACTTAATAAAATTTTAAAAAAATTTTAAAATAAAAAACAATGCAACAAAATAGTGGTCTCAGTATTCGATTAATTTTAATGGTTGCCGTTATCGGCTTTTCGGTTTTGAAATATTATTTCACGACATCAGTAAATCCGGTAACGGGCGAAAAACAGCACGTTTCATTAACGGCGGAACAAGAAATTCAAATGGGGCTACAAAGCGCACCGGAAATGGCGGCGCAAATGGGCGGCGAGTTGAATAATCCGAAAGTTGTGAGTGCTATACAAGCAATCGGAAGTAAACTTGTCAGTTTGACGGAAGCAAAAAAATCGCCGTATGTATTTAATTTTCACGTTTTAGCCGATCCTGAAACTATTAATGCTTTCGCTTTACCGGGCGGACAAATTTTTATTACCGTGGGGTTATTAAAACATTTGACTAAGGAAGATCAAATAGCCGGTGTTTTGGGTCACGAAATGGGACACGTTATTAATCGGCACTCGGCAGAACAAATGGAAAAACAGCATGAAATGAGCGGCATTGTCAACGGTGTGATGATGGGTGCAAGCGGCAGCAACAGCGGTATGGCATCGGCGCAAATTGCACAATACGCTGCTCAAATGTTGAATCTAAAATACAGCAGAAATGACGAACTCGAAGCCGATAAATATGGTCTGCATTATATGAACGATAGCGGGTACAATCCGACAGAAATGTTGACGGTGATGAAGATATTGGAAGACGTTTCAGGTAATAAAGGAAAAAATGATTTTCAGAGTACGCATCCGAGTCCGGAAAATCGTATGGCTAAAATTAAAGAAGAGTTAACTAAAATGGGCATTACATCATCGAATTAGGAATGAGAAATAAAAAAAATGCACTGTATTACTTAGAAAAAGTCATGTAGTGCATTTTTTTTATAATACATCATT
>JAYTNA010000499.1:0-1527 GCA_043748865.1 Saprospiraceae bacterium | reverse complement strand
GATAAAATACTTTTGGTTCGAATGAGTTCCGCGCCTTCAAGATGTGCTTCTTCCGGAAGTTGTCGAATAAATGCTTCGAAAACGCATTCGAAAACGCGCAAGTTTTGTTCGGCTGTTTTTTCCGGTGATTGACCGAAATAAGTTTGCAGAAAACGAATGAGCGGATTAAAAGGTTTGCGCAAAATTTCATCACTCGAACAATGTATCCATAAAACCGGAGATTTATTTTCGCCCGTTGCGATATTTTCATTCAGTTCGTTTATCCACCGTTGTAATTCATGCGCTAAACGGCTTTTACCGATACCTGCTTCACCCCAAATATATATCCAACCATTTTCATGTTTCTCTAATTTTTCTTTTACAAAATGCTGTAATTGTTGGAGTTCCGCATCTCTGCCAATCATAGCGTTGAATGTCGAATTTTTTACGTTGGGCGTTTGATTTTTCTTATTCTCCGAAACCAAATGTTTATCGCCCGAATTTTTTTTGCGCAGCAACCTGTAAGTCGCTATCTCTTTTGAAAAACCTTTATAACGCATTGAGCCTGCCGATTCAAATTCAAACTGCGTTGTCTGCGCAATTTTTTCATCAACTATTATTTCATCGAGCATCGCGGATATGGCTAATCGCGCCGCCAAATTCACTCGACTGCCGACAAGTGCATATTGATAGCGTTTTTCTCCGCCAATTTTGCCGGCAAAAGCTGTACTGCGTGTAATGCCCGCACGTAAATTTTGTTGGGGAAATTCAAGACTTACTAAATCTTTTATAGCAATCATACATTCCAACGCACGCGCAACATTGTTTTCATAAGAAACAGGCGCGCCAAAAAATCCGACAACCAGATCGCCTTTATCACTGAAATCAAATTCTTTTAAATAGCCGCCGAAACTATCAAATTTTTCACGCACTGCGGTCGTAAAACGATTCATAAAATCGAAATCGTCGGAGCCTGTAAAAGCGATAAATACAGAAACGACATCACGAAATTCGCCGAGACCTTTATATTGTGTAACTTGTGAAGGATAACAAAAGGTTTCTGCGGTTTCATACAAACCTTTAATCAATTCATCATTGGGTTGTGTGGACGGAGAGTTGACTACCCGACTAAAATATTCATCGAAAATAAATTCGTCGGAACCGGCTTTACCTAATGCCGTAGCAGAACGTTCAATTCCCTCACCTCTAAAATAAAATGATTTTAGTTGGATACCTGTAATTCCCCACCGAATTTTGCCGCAAGAAACGCCGCCGTGAATTTGTATTTTAAAAGTGCCGAAACGTGTCTCGAATGTATTATTTTTATGAGCGGCATCTTGTATTTGTTTACAAATTTGTACAATCAGTTCCGGTTGACTGTTTTCAAAAATAGCCACAAATGCATCGCCGGCGAAATGCGGAATGATACCTTTATTGTCATCAACGATTTTTACGAGTGGATTAAATATGCGCAGGAGTATATTTGATAAAATTTCCGCACCTTCTGCACCTTGTTTCATTAAAGTTTCGGTAAGGTTTGTAAATCCG
>JAYTNA010000498.1:0-2022 GCA_043748865.1 Saprospiraceae bacterium | reverse complement strand
TTTAATTGCCGGTACTTTAGATATTTCGGCGGCATCTATTAACTTCATAGTCACCACCGGAAGAAATCCGGTTTTGGTTTTAAAATATATTGCGTCCGGTATTTTTGGGAAAGAATTGGCATACAGTAATGAATTTATGCCGATCATTGGTTTGTTTTTACATTATCTGATTGCTTTTTCTTTTACAATTTTTTTCTTTGGGGTTTATCCGAAAATAAAAAATTACAACCTCAATTGGAAAATTTTGGGTGTTTTATATGGTTTATTTGTTTGGGTAGTTATGAATTTAATTATTGTGCCGCTTTCGAACACGCCTAAACGTCCGTTTACTTTTCAAGGTATTACAATCGGTGCCGGCATTTTAATTTTATGTATCGGTTTGCCGATTGCTTATTTCGCGCACAAATATTCTAAAACCGATTCTTAATGGTAAAAAAAAATAAAACGTCTGGCAAAGAAAGATATTGAAATTGCACGAATTGCATTCACTCAATTTCTAAATGAAGGTGAAACAGTCTCCGATGATGAACATTTAGTAAATTCGATTGGCAAAAGTTTTTATGGTATGGTGGCTCTGCAAAAGGATATAATTATCGGCAGACTGACAGCTTTTGAGTTTGAAAAATACCATGATAATACACGCGAAGTTTATCTTTTTGAAATAGACGTTGAAGAAGCCTATCAAAATCAAGGCATCGGCAGTAAATTAATTGAATTTACGAAGAAAATTTGTAAAAAAAGAGGCGTGAATTGCATGTTTGTAGGTACTGAGACGGATAATTTTCCTGCTAAAAGACTTTATGAAAAAACAGGTGGAATATTCAAAGGAAATTTGCCGCATTTTGAATTTAGTTTTGAAAAAAAATAGTAAAACAATAACATGAAACGCATAACATCTATAGATTTTTTAAGAGGTTTAGTGATGATAATTATGGCACTCGATCATACGCGCGATTTAATTCACGCCAATCCTATCGGACAAAGCTCGACCGATTTAGAGACCACAACGCCGGCTTTGTTTTTTACCCGTTGGATAACGCATCTTTGCGCACCGACTTTTTTTTTTGTCCGGTACTTCAGCTTTCCTTTCGATGCAAAACAGTCCGAATTCCAATGAGAATCGCCGATTTTTACTTACGCGCGGTTTATGGTTAGTGCTTATCAATTTTACGATAAATAATTTCGCTATTTTTTTTGATATTCATTTTGGTGTGTTTTTTTCTCAGGTGATAGCTGCCATCGGTTTTGGTTTTATTGGACTATCACTTTTGTTAAAATTTTCTCCGTTCAAATTAATACTAACAGGGTTGATAATAATTTTCGGACACAACATTTTTGACAGTGTCTCATTTGCTTCAACCCCGTCTTTAAATATAATTTGGACTTTGTTTATGGGTTCAATTTTTTTCCAAATTACACCCGCACACGCCTTATTAATCAGTTATCCGATAATTCCTTGGTTGGGAATTATGTTAGTAGGTTTCAGTTTCGGCTCGCTTTACAATTTGCCTTCCGAACACAGAAAAAAACTTTTTTTAAAAATCGGTTTAAGTACTTTATTATTTTTTGTTTTGCTCCGCACTTTCAATATTTACGGCGATACATCGCATTGGTCATTTCAAAAAAACGAACTTTATAGTTTTTTCTCTTTCATCAACACCACTAAATATCCGCCCTCACTTCTTTTTACGCTGATGGTGTTGGGTATTTCTATTCTGCTTTTATCCATTTTCAATACCGTTCAAAATAAAATAACAGATGTGGTTTCTGTTTACGGTAAAGTACCTTTGTTTTATTGGCTGTTGCATTGGTTTATTATTCATTTTGTTGCAATAGGTGTTTTTTACACACAAGGTTTTCATTGGTCAGATTTTCAATTTGAAGGATTCGGTTTCGGTCATCCAAAAGGAGGTGGAGGTGGTTTGAGTTTGGCAGGTGTTTATCTCGCTTGGATTGGCCTTGTCTTATTTATGTATCCGGTTTCTCGTTGGTATGGCAATTATAAAATGCAACACAAAGAGA
>JAYTNA010000497.1:0-11272 GCA_043748865.1 Saprospiraceae bacterium | reverse complement strand
TGTAGAAGTCGGACAACATAAAGACTCAAAAACTATACAACATGCTTTTAATTATTTAGTCAAAATGTTTGAATACATAGGCTTGATAGAAAAATCGGCGATAGAAATTTCCGGTGCAGATTCCGATATAAAAAATCTTCCCACACTTGTTAAATTTATCTATCGTCATGCTATTTCGCCCGACGATGCTTTCGCGATGAATAAAGGTTACGAAAGTTTTCAAGCTGTAAAAAAAGGAGAAATATTAGGATCCGATAAAACCGGACCGGTTATTTCGCCGCAAGACGGA
Organism: Saprospiraceae bacterium; assembly: GCA_043748865.1. GTDB lineage: Bacteria > Bacteroidota > Bacteroidia > Chitinophagales > Saprospiraceae > JAAFJT01. The sequence goes on along the minus strand of JAYTNA010000497.1, from coordinate 10,983 downwards.
TATATACTTATGCCTTTGTACCAAAAACAAGGAAATGATGGTTTTTTTTTGGTTGGAAAATTTATGTAGATTAATGGTTTTATAAAAGTTATAGCATTCAATAACGTGCAAAAAAAGCCATATTCCAACCGGTAGTAATTGTGCGTTGTGTGATGTTTCGAAATCGAAAACGTGTTTTTAACGTAAAATTTTTTCCGGCAATGAGATAAGGTGTCACATCAACATCAACGGGAACTAAAGTTATTTGAGTACCGGTATTGGGCAATACTGCATCATTATAAAAAATAACTTGCTCCGGCAAAGTCGGACGATTCGGATCGGAAATACTTACTTCAACAGAAGAAACATCTTCGTAGCCGCCATCTTGATAAACTGCGCGTAAGTACATCGTATAAGGCGTAATTCGTCCGAGTTGACTGGCTGAAATATTATGAGTCGAGAAAAAAAGTGCAGTATCCGTAGAGATACCGTTGAGTTTTGCATACCACGAAGCAAGCGGGTCGAGACCTACAGGTATATCGTATTGCGTATTGGGTGTGCTGTGGTAAGGCATCTGATAACCGTTTTCTTGTTTGCGACACTGCAGTTGCAGCAAACTAGAGAATAGAATGATGACAGATAATTTTATCAATAAAGAAAGATGAATACAAAATGTTGCCTTTTTCAAAGTCAGTGTATTTAATTTTTAAACCTTGATTTAAAAGATTTAAAGATGTGCAGGATTTTTTGTCGGCATCTTGTTTATCTTTTAATCTTGTAAATCAAGGTTTTAGTCCTTAATTGAATTACGCTCGCGTCTGAAAGAAAAAAACAAACGCCCTGCTAAAAATAAGGCAGCAATAATACTCCCGATGGCAAAAAACACAAATTCACTTTTCAAGTATGATAAAATAGATTCGCGTTTTTCATAAGACATATTTGGCAACATTTTATCAAGATCACTTTGTTCGCGCCAAATTTGAAAATCTTGCATCGAAAAAACCAACCACGCAACGAGCGTCAGCGTAAATAAAATAAAACCAATTTTTATATAGTGGGCATCAGCTAAAAAAGTATATTTCAACAAAAAAGCGTAGCGCGTAAAAGTTATAAACGCTGCAATATAAATTATATTGATTTGTTGATAAGGAAATGCCGGAAAGGTTCTCCATATCGGCAGCATTACAACAGCCACAGCAACGCCGGTAGCGCACCACCAAATTATTTCAAATAAAATTTTATTTTTCATCATTATTTATTGTTTGTTATAATTCACACATTTTGCGTCCGGAATTTCATTGCAAAGTAAGCCGGCATTTTGCAACACCGATAATTTTTCTTTAAGACATTAAAATATTGCGCATTGTTCATAGTTCGTCGTTCATTATCCTTTACTTTTATGGCACGATATTTAGAATTATGTAAACAGTGTAACCGATTTAATAATATTAAACTACAAAATTATTGAGAAAAAGAACTACGCCTATTGTCGCTTCAATTTTCGACAACGTAACTCTACGCCGTGTGCTTATTCATGTTCCAAATTTATTTTTAAAGATAACAGCTCGTCTCTGACGAGCTGCGCGTTAGGCATAAGTCACATACTTTGAGAAAATTAACCAACTTTTTTTTTAACGGACTTTTACGATTTTGGATTTTAGATTTTTTGAAAATCTTTTTTGAAAATCTTTTTTTGAAAATTTAAAATCTAAAATCGAAAAGTTCATTAACTTTTTTTATTGAAACCGATTCTAAAACTATTTTCACATTGGGCTTTGCACTTTGTAGCAGTGTGTATTGTTTTCGGTGCAATGTCTCTGAGTTTGCCGACACAAGTAGCAGCGCAAAATCCGATTTCGTGCATTGGCGGTATCAATGTGTCTGTTGATAATTCATGTAAGATCACTTTAAGTACAGAAAGTTTTTTGGCATCAAAAAATGCGGGCGCAAGTACGATGACGATTCAACTTTTAACTTCTAATAACGGACCGGTATTAGAAGAAGGCATCGGTACCGTTATTGTTGACGGAACGGCGAGTTTCGGAACTTATACTTTCATCGGAAAAAATTTGGTGTATAATATTATTGATAAGAGTACAACACCAAGCACTTCTTGTTCCGGTAATGTGAGTTTTCAAGATAATTCTGCGCCAACATTGACATCTCCGGATGATATCAGCGTGAGTTGCGCACAAGTAGATAATTCAATCACGCTGCCGATTTCGATTTCCGGCAGCCCTAAAATTTTAGATTGCAGTCCGACAACTACTTATTTTTCCGATAATAACTATTCAACAATTTGTTCAACCCCATTTAAGGTATTTCCACCGGGTTTCAGTTTGTCAACACGAACTGTTCCCGGTGTTTTTCCTTTTACAAATGTCGTCAACATTATCGTCCGAAAATATTCGGTGATGGATAATTACGGTAATACTGCTATGTGCGAGCAAATTATTTATGTCCGCAAAACAGATTTATCGCACATCCTTTGTCCGCCGGATTATGAAATTGAATGTAAAAACGCCGGCACTTTAACGCCGGCTATCACCGGTTATCCGAAAATAGATATTGATGGCGATTTCACGACAGCGACCGACACTGTTTCCATTAATAAAGGCGCATGCAGCATCACTATGAGTTATACTGACGACACGACAAAAACGTGCGCCGGTAGTTATCAAATCGCGCGTTCTTGGAAATTTTACGATGCGTGTGCTGTTGATGACCCAAAGACGCCGCAAGACGATCGATTTAAAACTTGTGTGCAAACGATTCGAGTAATAGACAAAACGCCGCCGAGTGTTACGTCGCGTTGGACGCAGTATTATGTAATTAATAATGAATTGAAAGCACGTGATACAACAGTTTCTTTCGACGGATTTATAAAACAAGACGGCAGTGTACAAAATTCTATCGCGCAAGATGTTTGGGCTTTGGGTTACGGCAGTACTTGCGGCGGTACAATGCGTTTCGTTTTACGCGCTACCGATGTGTATTGCACAAAAACAAAAGTAACTTTTTCCGTCAATGATTCGAAAGTGCAATTACTCGGCACACAACAATTTGATACTTATTCCGGTGAAACTGTCGCACTTTACGAAGCAAACTTTGACGGTATCGGCGATTATAAAATTATTTTTACGGCAACTGATGCGTGCGGTTATGCGCAATCACAAAAAGTTTTTACCGTAAAAGTGCGCGACAACGTGAAACCGCAACCTGTTTGTCCCGCCACCTTACGCGTTTCGTTGAGTTCATCCGGCACAAGTCGCGTTTTTACTAATTCATTCAACAGCGGCAGTTCCGATAATTGCGGTATTGATAATTTGAAAGTGAGAAGAATGTCAAATTGCCTTAATCCGACCAACACAAATTTCGGCGATTACGTTGATTTTTCTTGTTGTGATGTAAAGGATACGGTACGCGTTATTTTGCGTGTGACGGATTATATCGGCAATTATAATGATTGCATGGTGCAAGTTGTCACCGATAATAAATCAACGCCCACTTGTCTGGCACCTTCCGATAAAACGGTGACATGTAATACGCTTGATTTGAATAACTTGAAAATTTACGGCGCACCCAATTTTTGGGATAATTGCGGCATTCGAGATACGGTTTATACTGCCAATCAAACTTTAGATAATTGCAAAACCGGTACGATTATGCGCAAGTGGGTGATTACGAATGTCGGTAATAAAAAAGATTCTTGTACTCAAATCCTCACCGTAACACCGGTAAGCGATTTTACTGTAGATTTTCCGGACGATTTAATACTTGATTGTTATCCGTCACTCATCTCTGCCGATACTGCGCGTAATATGATGTTGAGCAATCCTATAACTGCTGACGGCCATATCATCAATAACGGTTGTGGTGTAATTGCCGTTGATGTGAAAGACCAAGTTTTTACGGCGGTGCCGGATGCCTGTGCAAAAATTTTGAGGAAATTTACGGTCATTGATTGGTGCAAATTTAATCCGAACAACAGTGCCGCTATTTTAGGTTCAAATTGTTACGGACAACCGATTGTCGGCGATGTACATTCAAACGCGAATTGGGCAACGCAAAATTTATCTGCATGGCAAAATTTGGATAGACCGACAGGCGTTACCGACCGCGACAGATTGTTTAGAGATGCCGACGGTTTAACTGGTCCGATAAATATTAATAACCCTTCGCAACCTTATTCGTACAGCGACGGTATAATTTGTTTTACACAAATTATAAAAATTATTGACAAAACGCCACCCGTGTTTACGAATTGCGTTGCCGACACAACGATAAAAAGTTACAACGCCGATGCGTGTTATGATATCGCACGATTTACAATCAATGCCGTTGATTATTGCGGTTTGAAAACAACCGCTGCCGGATTAAAATATACTTGGACACTTTTTGATGTTACGCATCAAACCGTTGTAAAAACCGGCGCTACACAATTTTTTGCAGAAACTTTGAATTTCAATCAACCTTACGAAATTCGTTGGGCGGTGCAAGACCCATGTAATAACATTGCGCAATGCGTTACAAAAGTAAAAATCATCAACGCAAAAAAACCGTCATTGGTTTGTAAAGACGTTCAAGCCGAACTCATGCCGACTGCCGACGGAAAAGGCGCGGTAACGGTTTGGGCGAAAGAAATTATTAGCTCAGTTGTGCATAATTGTGCTACTGCCGATCAACTATTAAATACTTTGGCAATTGAACGTGGCATTAGCGATATAAACGCCGCTTATCCGACAACGGTAAATAAAAATTTAATTTTTTCTTGTGCAGACCTTGTTAATAAAATTTCGGTACGCATTTGGATTAAGGATACAATAGGTAACGCCAATTATTGCACCGTCAATGTTACAGTTCAAGATAATTTGCAAGCGTGTCAACCGGTAATTCCAACGGCGGCATTAAGTGGCGGTATTAAAACGGAAACCAACGTCAGCATTTCTAATACCGTTGTTGCAGCAAGCAACGGCACACAATCTATCGGAAAAATGACGACTGGCGATACCGGTAATTTTAATTTTAATAGTTTGAATATCGGGCAAAAAATAAGTTTGTCGGCAGCAAAAGACGATGATTTCGGCAATGGTGTCACGACTTATGATATTGCTTTATTGAGTCGGCATATTCTCGGGATTAAATTACTAAATACGCCGTACAAAATAATTGCCGCAGATGTTAATCGCGACGGCGACGTGTCTGCAATGGATATGCTTTTGATGCGAAGATTAATTTTGCGAATCAGTAATGTTTTTCCGAATAATACGGCGTGGCGATTCATTGATAAAAAGTACACTTTTACCGACCCTCAAAATCCGTTGAACGATGATTTTCCGGAATTGGTGAATACTACCGTTCAAAGCGGGGACAATAATGCAGATTTTATTGGTGTGAAAATTGGCGATTTAAACGGTAATGCCGATGCTTCGAGTTTAGTGCAAGCCGGCGTGCGTACACACGTTGAAAAATTAAAACTTTTTGCCGATGAAACAGAACTTAAAGCCGGCGGAGAATATGTTTTAGATATTCGAGCAAAAGATTTTAACATCAACGGTTTTCAATTTACGTTGAACACGACGGACAATATTGAAGTGATAAGCATTTTGAAAAGTGATTTTATAGATATATCGGATGCAAATTTCGGAAAATTTGCACACGCATTAACGGTCAGTTGGAATGGTATACCGACAACAACTTCCGGTTCAGTTTTTAAAATAGTCGTGAAAGCACGCAAAGATATTGCACTGAGTCAGGCACTCAGCATCGGTTCAAATTTAACAACCAACGAAGCATTTGATTTTGAAGGACGTACGGGAGAGGTAAATTTACAATTCAATGCCAATGGTACAACATTTAAACGCGAATTGTTTCAACTTTACCAAAACGCACCCAACCCTTTTGAAGATGAAACCACGATTGGTTTCTCTCTGCCGAAAAAGTGTGCGATACGTTTAACGATTTATGATATGTCATGTAGATTATTAAAAACAATTGAAGGTAATTATCCGGCAGGGTTTAATGCCGTAACTATAGCAAAATCAGAGTTGAACGTGACCGGCATTATATTTTATAGATTAGATACGCCGACACATACGGCAACGAAGAAAATGATAATGGAATAGTTGTTAGTTGTTAATGGTTAATGCTTAATTTTCGTTTTTCAATTAACCATTAACCCTTAATAAAGAATATCGTTTTGAGTTTTAGATCGGTTTTTATTTGATGAAGCTGCGCTTTTTGCGCGGCTTTTTTTATTGCTTTTAAACTATAAACTGATAGAATCGGTGTAGATTTCTAAAAACTGACTCTACGCCGGACAGAAACCTGCTAACCGGCATTTTTTTTCTTTATTCTACTTTGAATAAAATCCGTTAAACGATACCCGTTCAAAATTTTCGGGTCAATAAATTTCGCACCGGAAATTCGATGTAAACAATTTTTGGCTCCGCACTGACATTTAAAAGTTTGTGCCATATCCCATTCAGTTGACGGATAAAAAAAAGTAAGTTCATCGCCGGTTTCAATTGGTTTTAATGCAATGACATGCATTGAAGTTGTGTCAAAAAAAATATTGGGCGCGCAACTGTGATTCGTAAAAGCCAAACCTTCCGGTAAAAGCGTGATATGCCGATGTGCGTCTAATTGCAGCGTTAAATAATTCGGTTCACAAAAAACTTCTTGCGCAAAAAAAGGAGTAACAACATCTCCTTCTTTGAAAGTTCGCAGTGCATATAAAGCTTTACCGTTTTTTTGTGCATTGTATTTTACGGTTGCAAATGATTTTTCGTGAGTGTTATTATTAATCTTGTACCCTAATATTTTATTTATCATGTAGTGTATAAATAGTTGAAAGTTGAAAATTGAAAGTTAATAACGCCCGTAATACTTACTTATTATCAACTTTCAACTTTCAACTTTCAACTAATTAAATATCCAAAAACAAACTTGTTGGGTCTTCGAGCAAGTCTTTCACTTTAACAAGAAAAGTAACGGAAGTAGAACCATCTATAACGCGGTGATCGTAACTCAAAGCTAAATACATCATCGGACGAATAACGATTTGTCCGTTCACAACCACTGCACGATCTTTCGTTGCGTGCATACCGAGAATGGCAGATTGCGGTTCGTTAATTATCGGCGTTGACATCAGTGAGCCGAAGACACCGCCATTTGTAATCGTAAACGTGCCGCCTTGCATTTCTTCAATAGTCAATTTGCCGTTACGTGCTTTGTCTGCCAAAACTTTTAATTGTTTTTCAATATCCGCAAAATTTAAACTTTCACAATTATGAATCGGCGGCACTACTAAACCTGTCGGCGTAGAAATAGCGAAAGAAATATCCGCGTAGTCGTGATAAATAAAATCTGTACCGTCAATCGAAGCGTTGACATCCGGCATTTCCAATAAAACTTTTGCACACGCTTTGGCGAAAATAGACATGAAGCCCAACTTTACACCGAATTTTTTTACAAATTTATCTTGATATTTTTCGCGCAACGCCAAAATCGCCGTCATATCCACTTCATTGAAAGTGGTAAGCATCGCTGTCGTATTTTTTGCAGACACTAAACGTTTTGAGATCGTTTGACGCATCCGACTCATTTTCACACGCGTTTCATTGCGCGAAAACGCAGCAGTGGGCTTCACACTGACGATTGCCGGCGTTTTCGGTCCTTCCGGTTTTGCCGGTGCCGCAACGGGTGGCGGAGGTGTTTCCGATTTGACAGGTGCTGCGGATTTATTTTCAATGGCTTTTAAGGCATCATCTTTCGTGATGCGCCCGTCTTTACCGGTACCTGAAACGTCTTCCGGTTTTAAACCCGATTCTGCCAAATATTTTTCAGCCGCCGGTGAAGGCGTACCTGAAGCATAATTTTTTGTTGAAACTTCCGTTACCGGCGTAGCCGGAACAGGTGCTTCAACTTTTTTTGCCGGTGCCGGAGTTGCTGATGCACCGGCTGCATCAGTATCAATTCGTGCAACGACATCGCCGATTTTTAAATCACTGCCTTCTTCCGCCACATGAATTAAAGTGCCGGCAACTTCTGCCGGTAATTCTAAAGTCGCTTTATCCGATTCAAATTCGCAAATCGGTTCGTCAATTTTTATTACCGCTCCATTCGGTTTCAACCACACAGACAGCGTCACTTCCGTAACGGATTCGGCTATTGATGGTACTTTGATTTCTATAATAGGCATACACAGTTAGTTGTTGAGTATTGGGTATTGGGTATTGGGTGCTAAATATTAATACCCGATACCCGATACCCAATAACTATTTTTTTATTGTTGCAAAATTCCATGTGTTATGCGACAAAACCAAACAAGCAGCGTATTTTTTTAAAAGATGCCTAAAAAATAAAAATTTTTAGATAAATCTATCACCGGATTTTTCTTTGCGTCCTATGCGGCGTACTTTGAGTACCTTGCGTAAAAATTAATCGGCAAGTGCGCAAAGCAACTATTTAAACAAACTGAAACTATTTTCAAGAACTATTTCTCAAACAAATTTGTTTTAAATCAAAATTAAAGTAAAATGCGGGACTTGAATATAGATGCGCCACTCATCAATCGTGTGGCGGAAAGCGGATTAATTACGCTCAACTTAGAAGATTTTTTTCCGAAAGCACCTCTTGCTTCTTTCGATTTAAAACCATATCTTTTTATGGAATTAATTTTGAAAGAAAAAGATTTCAGAGAAGTTTGTAAAAATTTTGATTGGTCGCAGTTTCAAGAAAAAAATTTATTGGTATTTTGTTCTGCCGATGCTATTATTCCTACTTGGGCTTATATGTTGGTCGCTACACACGCCGCACCTTTTGTCGAAAATCTTTTTCAAGGTACGGAAGAAGAATTTTTGAAAGCTCATTATTTTAACGCGCTCAAAAATTTTGACGTTACCGATTTTGAAAACAAACGCATCGTGATAAAAGGTTGCGGCAATAAACCGGTGCCGACTGAAGCGTACATGGCTCTTACTCAAAAATTATTGCCGCACGCACTCAGTATTATGTACGGCGAACCTTGCTCAACCGTACCGATTTATAAGAAACGAAAAAACTTGGAAAGGGTAATTGAATGAGGAATGATGAACGATGAATAATTTTTCCCTAACTTTGCGTCCTCAACGGAAAAAATTTCCGTTGAGGACGTTTTATTTAATTAATTTTTTTTTGGTTTCTGAATCAGAATTTTCAGGATTTTCAGAATGTGTACTTTGTTTAAAAATAATTTTTACTTCGACATTTTATAAATTCTGAAAATTCTGAAAATTCTGATTCAGGAATCTAAAATTTAAAATCTAAGTATGCTTCAACCGAAAGCAAAAAGAAAACCCGAAACGCTGACTATTCATAACGATAGCCGTATTGATAATTATTTTTGGTTAAGAAACCGCGAAAATCCGGAAGTCATCGCTTATTTGAATGCCGAAAATGCGTACGGAGTAGAAAAAATGAAACATACGAAGGCGTTTCAAGAAAATTTGTATAAAGAAATCGTTGACCGTTTCGCACAAACTGACATGAGTGTACCGTATTTTTATAATAAATATTGGTACATCACGCGCTTTGAAGAAGGTTTTGAATATCCGATACACGCACGCAAATACACGAATTTAGAGAATCCGGAAGAAATTTTATTGGACGTGAATGGCTTGGCGAAGGGATTTTCGTATTACACGATTGCCGGAAGAAGTATTTCGCCGGACAATAACATTATGGCTTATGGTGTGGATACAGTAAGTCGGAGATTATACACACTGCATTTCAAAAATTTAACAACGGGTGAATATCTGCCGGAAACAATTCCGAATACGAGCGGCGGAGCGGTATGGGCGAGCGACAATAAAACGATTTTTTATACACTTAAAGATACAGAAACCCTGCGCACGCACAAAATAATGCGCCACGTTTTGGGAACTGCTCTTAACGACGACATTTGTGTGTATGAAGAATTAGACGAAACTTTTGTGTGCGGTGTGGGCAAAACTAAATCGGAAAAATATCTGCTTATCGGCTCTCATTCAACGATTTCTAACGAATATCGTTTTTTACCCGCCGATAATCCGACTGGATATTGGCAAATTTTTGAACCACGACAACGCGATCACGAGTATTCCATCAACCATTCAGAAGATACTTTTTATATCCTCACAAATTGGCAAGCAAAAAATTTTCGGTTGATGACGGTTCAATGGACAATGGACAATGGACAATTGTCAACCGAAAAAGCGCATTGGCAAGAACTCATTCCGCACCGCGACGATGTACTTTTAGAAGGTTTCGATGTGTTTAAAAAATATCTCGTCCTCTCCGAACGCAAAGAAGGGTTAACTAAGTTATGTATTATTGAAGATTTAGGACGAGTAACGGATGATGAAAAATCCAAAATCCAAAATCCAAAATCTAAAATCCATTACATTCCCTTCGATGAAGAAGTTTATATGTCCTATACCGGCACGAATCCGGAATACGATACAGATATTTTGCGCATCGGCTATTCGAGTATGACCACGCCTTCAACGGTGTATGATTACAATATGCAAACGCGCACTTTCAATCAATTAAAACAAGAAGCGGTGTTGGATGCGACTTTCGATCCGAAAAATTATCTTTCCAAGCGCGTTTATGCCACTGCCGAAGACGGTGTGAAAGTGCCGATTTCATTGATATACAACAAAAAAATGTTCAAGAAAAATAAAAACCCGTTGATGTTATACGCCTACGGTTCTTACGGACATTCGATTGACCCAAGTTTCAGTTCTGCGCGTTTGAGCCTCATGAATCGCGGTTTCGTTTTTGCCATCGCGCATATTCGCGGCGGACAAGAACTCGGTCGCGCTTGGTACGACGACGGCAAACTTTTAAAAAAGAAAAATACTTTTACGGATTTCATCGCCTGCGGTGATGTCTTGGTGAAGGAAGGCTATGCCGCAAAAAATAAATTGTGTGCGATGGGTGGGTCTGCCGGCGGATTGCTCATCGGAGCCGTTATTAATT
>JAYTNA010000496.1:0-1542 GCA_043748865.1 Saprospiraceae bacterium | reverse complement strand
GTCCGCTCTGAGTTGTGCATATTGCATAAACAATACCCACGTGAAAGTTACCGTCAACCAACTAATGAAAATGACTTCTATTAATCTATAGTTTTCTATAAACTGCTTATAAAAAACAAAATCCGGATTAATACCTATTTCATTGGGATAGTACAATACATAAAGTAACATTAAAGGAAAAGCACCATAAATCACATATCGGAACGATTTTTCGCTGCTACGGATATAAAACAAAAACGTAATTATTATACTTAACGGAATGATAAAAGTTTGGACAATATGCGTATAACGGAAAAACTGATAGATTTTTCCATCACCAAGGTATATGCGCGCAATTAAACGTGTAGTATACAGTGTTATATTTAAAATGCCTAAGCCTAGCAACCATTTATCCCATCGAGGATATTTATTTTTTACTCGAAAAAATGTTCTGAAAAACTGAACTAAATAATAAGGAATAAATGTCCAAGCATAACCTAAATAGGGAATATATTTTATGTAAACGGGATTTTCCCAATAACAATAATAAAAAAAGGTATTCCATGAACGGTTGATGAAAAGGAAAAAAGCGAATAAAGCAAAATACAAATAAACTTTATCGCGTACAATTCGGAAACAAAAAACATTTAAAAAAAATGCCAAAAAAAGCAATCCGACTGCAAATGCCTCTTGCAAAGTCATTTTATCATAATAATTGCTTCTACTGTTAACCTTATTAATTATTTCTTGTCTTGCCGGCTCCGTACCGAGTATTTGAACGGCAAACCGGGATAGTACTAAACCGAAATAATCATTATCATTATGGATGCGTTGGTAAACGATTTGCTCTTCTTGCGGTTTAAAAACCGCAGAAATACAATTAATACTTTTAAGTCCGTCTTTTTTCTCCCAATCAACATACAAGCCCGATAAAAAATGCCGGCGGTTTCCGTCCAGTGCGAATAGATAAAAATCATCGAATTCCGAATTTGATCTCAATGAAATACGCGCTTCGCGGTTCATCGTATTTTTTATCCGATATTTAAACCAATAAGTTTGTACTAACCTATCTTCGCTTTCCGGTTTTATACCTCTCTTATGAAATTTATCTGATGCCGGCAAAGATGTCACATCATCAACGGTTAATTTACCTTCTTTATCCTCCAGCATCAGCCAATAAGAAGTATCAATATCTTGATTTGAAAAAGTATCGGATTTTATTTCATACACAGGCGGCAGCACGGTTTGAGAAAAACCTATCGTTGTCGGAAAACAAAAAAGTAAAATTTTAAAAAAAGTATTTTTCATCGTAATCAATTTAGATTGTTAAAAGTAATCTAATTACAAACTCACTACCCGCACCTTCCGTGCTTTCAACCTTCAAAGTTCCGCCATGCCCTTTCGTAATTATATCGTAAGCTAAAGATAATCCTAAACCCGTTCCTTGTCCCGTCGGTTTTGTTGTAAAAAAAGGTTGGAATATTTTTTCTCGTACATTTTTTGGCATTCCGATACCGTTGTCTTTTACACGAATTTCAATCGCGTTTTCAGTTTTTAATGTTG
>JAYTNA010000495.1:0-5589 GCA_043748865.1 Saprospiraceae bacterium | reverse complement strand
TTTCTAATGAAAAACGTTTTGACTCCTTGTTGTGTTCATGACATAAAACGCAACACAACTAATTATGTATGCAAATTTTTAATTTTTGTTGGGTTTTTTGTAATTCTTTTTCCGCAGATTTTGTCGGCGCAGATTGACAACAAAGGTTTTCAAAAACCTGTATTTCCTTCATCGCCCAATGCTGCTGCTCTCGGAAAATACGGTGATATTCCCGTCAGTACTTACACCGGACTTCCTTCGATTTCAGTTCCGCTCGGTGAATTGAAAGGAAAATTTCTTTCTCTTCCTATTTCTTTAAGTTATCATGCTTCGGGTGTCAAAGTTGACGAAGTCGCAAGTAGTGTGGGCTTATCTTGGGCGTTAAATTCCGGAGGAGTAATAACGCGAACTATTCACGGCACACCGGATGAAGGTCCGAACGGCTACGCGACTTATGATTTTGACATCAATAATTACCAACAGTTGTATGATATTGCTAACGGAACACGCGACACCGAAACCGATTTATTTTTCTTTAACATTAGCGGATATTCCGGTAAATTTTTCTTGGATAGAGTTAACGGTGTCATTGTACCGCGTCTCGTAGATTTTCAAGATATAAAAATTGAAATGCTTCCCGCATCAGGCAATAATCCTATTGCTTGGAAAATGACCGCACCTGACGGTACAATTTATACTTTCGCTACACCTGAATATACCAATGCTCCAAATGAATTGGACGGATTGGATAATAAAAACGTTACGGCTTGGTATGTTTCACGAATAGAAACATTACCGGTGATTTTATAAATTTCGGTTATCGGTTGGGGAATACTGCGAGTGTTTCGTATTTTCCGAGTTTATCTGAAAATAAAGAAACTTCCTTGAACGGCAATTCGAGTAATTGTGTCGGTATAATTTCCGGACAACACACTAATGTACTGCAAACCATTCAAATGCTGTATCCGGATTTTATTGAGTCCTATCACAACCGCGTCGAGTTTGTTTATACCGACCGATTCGATTTTGCTACAGGTGCATTGGCTTTACAACAAGTGGTTTTCAAAAACAAAAGTGATTATTCGGCGGGAAGTTTTGTAACCGTCAAGACTCAAGATTTAGTCTATGATTATTTTTCGACCATAAATAACGGTACTCCGGCAATACAACCAACGGAACCCCGCCATTTTAAAAGACTTAAACTGACTTCGGTTACTGAAAAAGGTATCGGATCGGATGGTACAACACTTGCATTACCGCCGTATCAATTTACTTATAATGAAACGGGTATTTATCAATTACCGCCGCGTTTAAGTTATCAACAAGATCATTGGGGATTTGCCAACAATAATTAAGCTCCTACTTTGATACCGAGGCAATTAAATATTTTATCGCTCTTTGAAGGAGCGTACAGAAATACCGATCCGGAAATCGTTAAATCGGGTAGTATTAAAACGATAAGTTATCCTACGGGCGGATATACCGAGTTTGAATTTGAATCCAATCTGGTTCAAATTTATCCCGCTCAATTGGTTACAGGAACACCTAATTCGGACTTAATTGCTGATTTTAATGAAAAGGCAGGAAGCGCATCAGTTCAAGTATCCAATACAACCAATACAGTCACTACAAAATCTTCCAATCTGTTTACAATTCAACGTCAGCAATATGTAAGATTTAACTATTTACTTCAACAAGTTTCATCCGATTTTACGGGTTATGTTTATATCCAAAAAATTGTAAATGGTGTGAGTACTTTGGTAGCTGTAAGGCATACTGTTACGGGAGCCAATGCTCAAACAGAAACAATATTACTTGATCCAGGTGATTATCTGGTGCAGGCTCAAGCAGGTTACACAAACGAATTTGCTCAAATAATTTTATGGTATCGTGCGATTCCGCCGGGCATAACACCGGTTACTGATTTGCCGGTGGGTGGTTTACGTGTAAAGCGCGTAAAATCTTATGAAAAAATTGGAGCAACACCGATTATAAAACGATATGACTATACGGACAAAACAAATCCGTTAATTTCAAGCGGTAAATTAATATCGTTGCCGAAGTACGATTTTGTACTCAAACGCGCCCTCTATACGAACAATGCCGGCGGTATTCCTTACATTTACGATCAATGTTCTGCAACCGGTTATGCTTCAACGTCTAAAGTAACACTCGGAGCAACGCAGGGAAATATCGTCGGTTATCAATACATCACGATTTATAACGGTGATGATGATACCAAAGGGAAAACTTGTATTACCTATTCGACTGCGGACGATGATTTAAATTACCGATATCCGTTCGGGCAACACACCAGCCTCGATTACAGACGCGGAAGTGTTTTGGAACAAACAGATTATTTGAATACAAACGGTGTGTTTACCGAAGTAAAAAAAGTAACTAATGCTTTTAAATTCGGGCGGTTCACTTCCGGCATTAATTCAAATGTCAAAACGTATAATGTCATCGCTAAAGATTATCCGAACAGGACAACTTTTCCGTATAATGATGCCGTTGCCATGTTGAGTGTTTTGCAAGTTAATCCTTGTAAAATTTATTATCAATGGTCATCGCTCGATTCAACCATAACCGTACAAGACGGCGTAAGAACTGTTACAAATTTCGATTATGATGAAACTTTCGGCAGACATACGCAAGCGATAGCTACTCATACTTGGAACAGTGACGGTAAAGAATCTAAAACCACTACAGTTTTTACAAAAGATTTACCGACTTCAACGGATGCCGGCGTTCAGGCTTGTCTTGTCGCTAATATTTTGGCTCCACTTGAAGTACGTAATTACATCGGTACAACTTTGACGGGTGGCGGGAAAAATAAATACGGAACTTTCAGCGTCAATTTAAAAACTATTCCGTTACAATCGCAATTCACGCAAATATTATCGGACGGTACGGATTTTTTGCGATTCACCGCAACTTATAATTACGATGGTTTACCGCTTAATTTAAAACAAAATGGTTACACTGCATCTAAAAATTATATTTGGACCAACGGACTGTTATCGGGTGAATTTTTCAATTCAACTTCCAATACGTTGTCTAAAACTTTTACCTGCAAAGCGGCTTCAACATTAGTCGAAGTGGCAACCGACGAAAACGGTTTGAACAAAATGTTTAAGTACGATAATCTTCAGAGATTGCAAACAGTTTACGATCGCTTCTATTTCATCAATACAACGCCGACTGATGTGCAAGCCACCACCAATTATACTTACAATTACGCACTCGGCAATAATTATGTCGGCACTTCTACGTACATCATCGGAGGAACGGGTAATACTGCCGATGATCGCACTTTGGTATCGCATCAATATGTTGACGGTCTCGGCAGACCGGTCGGTATCGAAAAGTTGAATTACACCGCTATCAACAACGCGAGTCAGAAAACTTTTATCACTTACGACAATCTCGGCAGACAAGATAAATCGTATCAACCTTTTGAAAGTACGACCAACGGTATTGAAACACCGCCGACCGGCATCGCCTATTTGCAACCGACTTATGAAGCCTCACCGCTCAATCGCGTGATTCGACAAACTTATGAAGATGCTTCTTTTACACTCATGGCTTATGGCACAAACATTGCCGGTGAAGTCAATAAATTTTCAACATCAAGTCCTGTCGCGCTGAACGGAACTTATGCTGCCGGTTCGTTGACAAAAACAACGATGACTAACGAGAACGGAAAAAATACCGACGTGTTTAAAGATAAACTCGGCAGAGTTATTTTGACGAGAAAATACAATGCCGGTGCCAATATTGATACTTACAATGTTTATGACGATTACGGCGATTTAATAATGGTGATTCCGCCCGGCGCGATTTCCGGCAGTACCATTACACCGAATTTGGTTTTCACTTACCGCTACGATTACAAACACCGTTTGGCAGAGAAAAAAGTGCCGGGTGCCGAAAAAGTTTTATTCTATTACGACAATCGCGATTTGCTCACGCTTACGCAAGACGGCAATATGCGTAACCCGACTTACGGCGGTGCAACCAATAAATTTTTGGCAACGCTTTACGACGATTTCGGCAGAGTGACACAAACAGGTTGGCAATATACGACCGCACCGGCAGCAAGTGCGGACGCTTCGCCGGCTATAATTGCAAGTACCGATGTGCTGACGCAAAATAATTATTATCCGAACAGTTCATGGGTGCGCGATAACGGCGCGAAAGTTTTATCACCGGCGGGTACTTCGCTCGCTCGCAATATGATTTGGTCTTATACCGAACGCAGACCGGGTTATACTTACACCGGCAATCCAATTTGGCAAGGCAGACAACACGTTTTGTCGCAAACGGATTTGGGTTACGGTACTGCAACTTTGCCCGAAGGACCGATCGGCGATAATGATCACGGCGGCGTAGATTGGAGCGTTTCGAGTTATACCGGCGCACAAAAACCGAATTATATCGCTCGATTAATGTTCACGGCGACATCTTCGCAGGAAACGCGCGCGCAAAGTGCGTTTCACTACGACAACGGCTTGCGTACTGATAATATCAATTACGGTTACGCCACGGGCGGTGCCGGTGCATCGGCATCTAAAACCCTGTCGAACATGGTCTATAATTACAAAGATCAACTCATTCAGAAAAATATCGGCAAAACAACCGATCCGAGTATCGTTGACAATAATTATTTGCAGGGTATTGATTACGCTTATAATGTGCGCGGCTGGTTGACAAACATCAACTATTTTGCAGTGTATCAAGGTGCGGGTACGCCGGTGATTCCGATTCAAACGAGCAGTATGAATGGTCCGACAACGACAAGCGGTATGATTGGTGTCAGCTTGTTGCAAAATGCTTTGAATCAAAATTACGCGAACCGTACAGACGCAATAATTGCGTCTGCGCCGATGCCGCAATCGGTACAACCAAACAAAAATCCGGATTTATTTTCCGAAGAACTCAAATACAGTAATCCTTATGTACAAACCGGTGCCGCCGGACAATTGAACGGCAACATAACGGCTGCGGCTTGGCAAATTCGCGGCAGAGAAATTCAAGCCTACGGTTATAAATACGACGATTTGGATCGCATACTTGAAGGTAAATATTACGACGTACACGATCCGGCAAATACCAATACTTATGGCGTAAGTTCGGGTTTCAGCAACGATTTTAAATATTCCGAAGCACTTACTTACGACCAACGCGGCAATATTTTATCGCTCAATCGCAACGGGTTACAAACCGGTTCGATGTCGCCGACAGGTTTAGCTTCCGGTAATTTCGGAGTGATTGACGCGCTGACATATATTTATGACTCGAATAATCCGAACCGAATCACAGCTATTAACGATGCTTCTACCGGAACTGCGGGTTTTGCTTACACGACTCAAAATCTTGCCGGTGCATACACTTACGACGACAACGGCAATTTAATTTCGGACGGGAATAAAGGTATTACCAAAATCATTTATAATCACTTAAATTTGCCGACGGAAATTCAGTTTTGGAACGGCTACGCGATAATAAAATTCTTTTACGATGCTGCCGGCAACAAATTAGTGAAATCGCTTTTTTTAAACGGTTCAAGTACAAGTAGTCGTTATTATGTCAACGGCGTTGAGTTTA
>JAYTNA010000494.1:0-2941 GCA_043748865.1 Saprospiraceae bacterium | reverse complement strand
TGTAGAATTGTTGGGTTGTCCAAGAGAAGAAATTATTTTGGCAAGCGGTAAAACCGGTATCGGTATTCAAGATATTATGAACGCGGTGGTGGATCGTATTCCGGCACCAATAGGTGATCCGGATGCGCCGTTACAAGCGTTAATTTTCGATTCTGTTTTCAATTCTTTTCGCGGCATTATTGCTTATTTCCGAATTAAAAACGGTACGGTTAGAAAAAATGATAAAGTACGTTTTTATCACACCGGAAAAGAATATCTCGCAGATGAAGTCGGTATTTTACAAATGACAATGGTGCCGAAACCTGAATTGAGTGCGGGTGATGTCGGTTATATTATTACAGGTACGAAAGTGGCGAAAGAAATTAAAGTCGGTGATACAGTAACACAAGCGAACAGACCTTGTTTGGAAGAAATAAAAGGTTTTGAAGATGTGAAGCCGATGGTTTATGCCGGCGTTTATCCGATTGATAACGATGATTTTGAAGATTTACGCGACAGTCTTGAAAAATTACAACTCAACGATGCGTCGTTGGTATATGAAACTGAAACCTCCGCTGCTCTCGGTTTTGGATTTCGTTGCGGATTTTTGGGTTTGCTGCATCTTGAAATAGTTACCGAGCGTTTACGTCGCGAATACGATCAAGAAATAATTGTCACGATCCCGAATGTATCTTATTTTGCAAAAACTACTAAACGCGACTCCGAACCTTTTGTCGTGCGCACACCGGCAGATTTTCCGGACCCCAGTGCTTTAGAATTTGCGGAAGAGCCTTGGATAGAAGCACAAATAATTACAAAACCGGAATACTACGGCACCATAATGAGTTTGTGCATGGATAAACGCGGTATGCTGAAAAAAGAAAATTACATCACACCTACACGCGTTGAACTGACGTTTGAATTGCCTTTAGCAGAAATTATTTTCGATTTTTACGACAAACTAAAATCAATTTCACGCGGTTATGCTTCTTTTGATTATTTTCAAATCGGTTACCGTGTATCCGATCTCGTAAAATTGGATATTAAACTGAACAGCGAAAACGTAGATGCTTTTTCTGCACTTGTACATCGCACAAAGGCAGAATACATCGGTCGCCGTTTGTGCGAAAAACTAAAAGATTTAATTCCGAAACATCAATTCGTGATTCCGATTCAAGCCGCCATCGGCGCAAAAATCATCGCTCGCGAAACAATTTCTGCGATGAGAAAGGATGTTACGGCAAAATGTTATGGTGGTGATATTTCGCGTAAACGTAAACTTTTAGAAAAACAAAAAGAAGGTAAAAAGAAAATGCGCCAATTCGGTAAAGTAGATGTACCGCAAACAGCGTTCATACAAGTTTTGAAATTGAATGATTGATTTGTTTGGTTGATGGTTGATGGTTAAAAATTATCGACCATCAACCATTAACTAAAATATTTATGGTAGTTTCTCTTATCGCCGCCATGAGCGAAAATCGCGTTATCGGAATAAACGGGCGTTTACCTTGGGGACATTTACCTGACGATTTAGAAAACTTACACCGTTTAGCTGTCGGAAAAAAAATGATAATGGGCAGAAAAAGTTACAATACACCCGACAGGATTTGGTCTGAAGTTGGTAATATCGTACTGTCGCGTCATCAAGATTTAATTCTTGATGAAGGTTTTCAATATGCAGAAAATTTAGAACAAGCTCTTTTTGAATTAAAAAACGAATCGGAAGTATTTATACTCGGCGGTGGTGAAGTTTTTAAAAAAGCAATGCCTTATGCCGATAAAATTTATCTTACCCTTGTTCACGCTGCTTTTACCGGCGATACTTTTTTTCCGGAAATAGATACCCGCATTTTTGAATTAACCGAACGTATTTTTCATCCCGCCGATTCCCGTTACGCCTATAGTTTTTCTTTTTTAACATTTACGAGAAAAGTAAAATGTTGAAATGTAGATACACCGATTGTTGCCATAGCACGTTTGTTAAGTTCTTCGCCTATAGACAACAATACCGGTAATAATTTTTATACGATAACTATTTTACCGAATAATCCGCCGGTAGCTAACTTATCGAAACAAATAATTTTGGCGACTAAAGATATTCCGGTCGTTATTCACCAAATTTCACCGAATCCGACAGATGAAGATTTAACCATTCAATTAAATAATTTTTCCGAAAAAGAAATTGAATTAGATTTTTTCAATGCATTAGGTTATACGGTAACAAAACAAAAAGTAAATTTTTGCCTGCTTGTGATTAATTTTTAATTTTTAATTTTAATTTTTTAATTTAATCCCTATCTTTGCAGCGTTTTAAATTTAAAATTTTAAAAAAGAATTTTAATTCTTAATTTAAAATTTTTGCTCCTGTAGCTCAGTTGGTTAGTAGCACCTGACTCATAATCAGGGGGTCACTGGTTCGAGCCCAGTCGGGAGCACCAAAACAAAAAGCCTTGTCAATCTTAAAAGATTTTCAAGGCTTTTTGTTTGCGGTTTCGCATGATAGGGTAGTGGTAGATTTATTCACGCCGATAATGTTTTCAAAAATTATGACAGCGTAACCGATACAGAAAATAGTGAGTAGGAAAATCACTCGACAAGCAAATTAATTTTAGTTTCCAATTGCGTTGCTGTCATTAAACCCGATTGTCGCCATTTTATTTCTCCTTTTTGAAATAAAATAAGCGTCGGCACGGATTGTACTTGATACATTTGTGCAACTTTTTCGTTCGTGTCAATATCAATTTTTATAATTCTAATTTTGTCGCCTACTTTAGTTTTCAATTCTTTAAGAACCGGTGCGAGCATTTTGCACGGACCGCACCATTCGGCAGAAAAATCTACCAAAACAGCTTGGTCAGCGTTGATTAAATCGGAAAAAGTTACTTTCATTTTCGTTTAATGGTTTATTGGTGATTAGTTTATCGGTTAATTGGTTTATAATTGATTAGTTATTCACTATAAA
>JAYTNA010000493.1:0-1744 GCA_043748865.1 Saprospiraceae bacterium | reverse complement strand
TTAGTGATATTAACAAAAAAAATAAATTTTTTTTTCACGAGTTAACTTTGTTGACTCAAATTAATAAAAAGGATAAGCAACCAATCCAAAAAAATTTATCTTTGCATAAAATTTGGATGATCTTATGTAATTCGTAGATGTAAAAAACGATATAGCTTTTCGAAAAATTTTCGGAGGCGAAAATGGTGTAGATCGCTTAGAAAAAGCCATTACAGATATTTTCAATAGTGCATTGAAATAAGGTTTACCGTTTGAGATTATCTCAAAAATATCCGGATTGTCTGTAAGCGAAATTGAAAAAATTGCCGATGCAGACGAATAAAATAACAATGTCCAACATCCTTTTAAAAAACTTAACTATAGTTGCCGCCGATTCGCCACTCAACGGGCAGCAAAAAGATATTTTAATTAATGCACAAGGTATTATTGAAAATATCGGTGACGATTTGCCGGTCAATTCTAAAAAAGATAAACTTTTTGATAAACCCGGCACCTGTGTGAGCATCGGTTGGATGGATATCGGCGCGCATTTCGGCGATCCGGGTTTTGAATACCGCGAAGATTTAGAAAGTTTGAACGAAGCGGCAATGGCGGGCGGCTTCACGAAAATTGCACCATTTCCGAACACGAGTCCGGTGATTCAATCGAGAGCGGATATTTATTACGTACAAAACAAAACGCGCGATTTGTTGGTGGATGTTATGCCGATTGGCGCACTGTCTGTCGGTTGTAAAGGAAAGGATTTAGCTGAACTCGTAGATATGTACACTTCCGGTGCAGTGGCTTTCAGCGACGGGAATTATTCGGTGCAAGATGCGGGTTTGATGATGCGCGGTTTACAATATGCAAAAATTTTCGACGGGCTCATCATTAACACACCGGCAGATACGTCAATTGCACCGGGTGGACAAATTCACGAGGGATTAATTTCTGTTCAATTAGGTTTGACGGGTATTCCGGCAATTGCAGAGACGCTGATGATTGAACGCGATTTAACTTTATTAGCTTATGCCGATTCACGGTTACATATTTATGCACTCACCACATCGGAAGCGGTTGATGCGATTCGATTGGCGAAAAAATCCGGTTTAAATATTTCGGCGAGTGTTACCGCTTTGCATTTAGCTTTTACGGACGATGCACTTGCCGATTTCGATACACAATATAAAGTTTTCCCGCCATTACGCGATACCGTACATATTGCGGCACTTAAAAAAGGTTTGATGGATGGCACGATTGATTTCATCACCTCGCAACACACACCGATTGATGCCGATTGCAAACATTTAGAATTTCCGGAAGCAGAGTTCGGAATCATTAATTTAGAAACTGCAGTATCGTTGAGCTATGAACATTTGAAAAATATTTTATCCCTCGAAAAATTTATTGACCTCTGGACTATTCAACCACGCAAAGTTTTGCGCCTGCCGATTCCTAAAGTTGCCGTCGGCGAAAAAGCAGATTTAACTTTGTTTAATCCAAATTTAGATTGGAAATATGAAACAAAAAATATTCGCTCAAAATCTAAAAACTCCCCGTTAATTGGAAAAAATTTGCCTTTAAAAATCGAAGGTGTCATTAATAAAAGCAAATTGCATTTTAACGAATAATGTCATTTCAAATACCGGTTAGCATCTTTAACTATCCCGCAATTGCCGCCTTAAAATTTTACCCACATTTGTTTTCGGCAAATCTTTTCTAAACTCAACAAACTTCGGAATTTTATAGCCGGTGAGATTTTCTC
>JAYTNA010000492.1:0-7651 GCA_043748865.1 Saprospiraceae bacterium | reverse complement strand
TAGAAAATGATTCGATATAAATCAGTGACAACTGAAAGAGAAGTGCGACAGATATTAAAGCTGCAACAAACTAATTTATCAAAAAATTTAGACAGCAATACAATTAAAAATCAAGGATTTGTAACAGTTGAACACAATCCGAAAGTTTTATTGGAGATGAATCGCAAACGCGGCAGTATCATAGCTAAAGATAAAAATAAATTAGCCGGTTATGCACTCGTTATGCTTTGGGATTTCAGAAATGATGTACACGAAATTACACCGATGTTCGATTTATTGGATACAATACAATACAAGAACAAGCCGTTTAACAGTTTTAAATCTTTTGCGGTCGGACAAGTTTGTGTCGCAGAAGCGTATCGCGGGCAAGGTGTTTTCGACGGTATGTACGCCGAAATGAGAAAACAACTCGCCGGCGAATATGATTTTATTTTTACCGAAATTGCAACGCGCAATGCGCGTTCAATTCGAGCGCACGAACGCGTCGGATTTCAATCAGTTTATAAATATGCGGCTCAAAACGGCGAAGAATGGGATGTCGTCGTTTGGGAATGGCTCACTTAAATGATAAATTATGTCTGATATTACACCAACACCGGATTACCAAAACGATAATGAAAGAGCTGCACATTACGACCAATACCTCAAATGGACGAAATGGTTGTGGCGCGGATTTTATATTTTTGCCGGTATATTTTTATTATCCTGTCTCATCATTTCTTTTACGACACCGTCCTTCAAACAGTTAGAAGATCCTTCTTTAAACTTAGCATCAGAGGTGATTGCCGGCGATGATACAACTGTTTTGGGCAGATTGTATATAGAAAATCGCTCGCCGGTAAGTTTCGATCAAATGCCGAAACATTTGGTTCAGGCACTTATCTCTACCGAAGATGAACGTTTTTACGCACATTCCGGCATTGATGCACGTGCTTTATTGCGCGTTTTTAAAGGCGTTTTTTTCTTACAACGCGGACAAGGCGGCGGCTCTACGATTTCAATGCAGTTATCTAAACTCTTATACAGTGATCGAGATTTCAAAAATAAAAATAAACTTGAAAAACTACTGGGATATTATTACCGCAAATTGAGTGAAATGATAACCGCTATTAAACTTGAACGCGCTTACACGAAAGAAGAACTTTTAGCGATGTACCTCAATAAGTACGATTTTGGATATAATGCTTACGGTATTCGCGCAGCATCGGAAATTTATTTTGCTAAATCACCTGAACAATTAAATATCCAAGAAGCTGCTACTTTAGTCGGTATGTGTAACAATTCTTCGCTTTTTAATCCGGTTAAACGCAATGAAAGGACGAAAAATCGCCGTAATTTGGTGCTTGAACGCATGGAACGTAACAGCTATTTACCCGCCGGTAAAGCATCACAATTAATGGCGTTACCCCTGGATATTTCCAAATTTAAAACACGCTCGCATAACGACGGTTTGGCGACTTATTTCAGAACGAGTTTAGCAGATGAAGTTAAATCGCTGATCAAAAAAAATGGTATCACAAAAGCAGACGGTACTTTTTATGACGTTTATCGCGACGGTCTGAAAATTTACACTACTATTGATGCCGATATGCAAAAAATGGCGGAAGATGCTATGAACGAACACATGGCGCAACTGCAATCTAAATTTTTTAAAGTTTGGGCGGGAAAAGACCCTTGGCGTTACGGGGATAAAGATCAAATCCCCGGCCACTTAGCAGCTTTAGATGTAAGTGTTAGAAATTCAGATCGTTATACACTTTTGCGCAGTCGTTTTTTAGATGATGTTTCTGAAAAAGTTGAAAAAAATTTTACAAAATTCAATTTGCAGGATTATGATATAAAAACAATGATAAAAGCGGAAACACAACCCGCTATTTTAGATGATATTGATGATAGACGCGCAGAAATTTTGCGCCAAATAATGATTAGCGAATCATATATACCGTTGAAACAAGCATGGAAAAATTTACAAGCAGAAACAGCTAAAGTTTTTAATCAACCGGTAAAAATGCACGTGTTTGCACATAATACGGCGGGCGAAAAAGATACTGTGATGACACCTTTAGATTCGGTGCGCTATCACCGGATGCAAATGCAATTAGGTTCTATGGGTATGGATCCGACTACCGGTTTTGTGCGTTTTTGGGTAGGTGGTATCGGGCATAAATATTTCCAAGTTGATCACGTCAGAGTTGATAGACAAGTCGGTTCTTCTTTCAAACCCTTTGTTTATTCCGCTGCAATTGCACAATTCGGCGTATCGCCATGTATGGTCGTTCAAGATGTGGCGCAAACTATTAGTCGAGGAGAAGGCAGTTTTGGTTTATTATCAGATTGGACTCCGAGAAATTCGCACGGATATTCCGGCGGTTCGATGACTTTATTCGATGCACTGAAAGAATCGTTGAATACGGCTTCCGTCAGACTCGTCAAAGATATGCAATCAGTTCAACCCATACGCGATATTGTGCGCGAAATGGGTATTGATGTGGATGCAAAATATTCTAACGGACAATTGAGAATACCGAAAAGTCCGGCGATTTGCTTAGGTGCCGCCGATTTAACTGTTTATGAAATGACCGGTGCTTATGCTACTTTCGCCAATAATGGCGTTTATCATAAACCAATTTATATGCGCCGCATTACCGACAAACACGGTAAACTTTTATATCAATCTGCTTTCGAAACGCACCAAGCATTGCCAGAAAATGCGGCTTATGTCATGCAACAAATGTTGAAATATAATGTGAAACAGGCACCGGGAATAGTAAATTTGAAAAGTGATATTGGCGGAAAGACCGGAACTACCAATGATTTTCGTGATGGTTGGTTCATGGGTATTACACCGAAATTAGTTGTCGGTACTTGGGTAGGCGGTGAAGATCAATGGATACATTTTTTGACGCTTGAACAAGGTCAAGGTGCGGTTATGGCGCGTCCATTCTTTTCAAGATTTATGGAGAAATTGGAGAAATCCAACAATCCGAATTATGCCACAGAAGAAAGATTTAAAAAAATAATAGGCAATATTGGTATCGTTCTAGATTGCAGTCAATATACAGACGGTAACGCGACGACAGACCCAAATGCCGGTCATACGGAATTTGACCCAAATCGTTTTCAAGATGAGGAAAAACCGGCGAAATCAAACGCACCTGTTACACCGCCGTCCGGAAGTTTACCACCTAAAACGAATGTCCCAAATTTAAACGCACCGAAAGTAAATTTACCTTTGCCGAAGAAAAAACCGACGACTCCGGATGATGGTTTCGGTGGATAAAGAACAATTAACAACGAACATCCGATAATGAATAATAAATAATGAACAACGAACAATGAATAATTATCAATATTTTATTGTTCGTTGTTCGTTGTTATTTGTCGCTTTTATGAAATTTTTTAGATTTAAAATACTTTTTTTATTTTTTATTTTAGCTGTTTTTGGACTACCGGAAATATTTTCACAAACTTCCGATACAGCTACAAAAGTTGTAACGGTACTGTCGCCTCAAAATTTTTATTTGGACAGTCGCTTCATATCAAACATAAATGGGCGTTCTCGTTTGGCGATTCCGATTAAATTGCCGGAAAATACGGTTAAATGTTTTTTTTCTTTCGCTGCACATGAATCGAAAAACGAAACACTTCATTGGGTAAGTTTAGCAGGACAACTCACACGCATTATTGATAAGACCGGCATATCGGCACATTTTATTGAAGCATTAATTAATCCCATCGGTACTGCCGTTTGCGATATTTATGTAATTGACACCGCACAAATCAAATCTTTCGAAAATAAAGAGGATAAAAACTGGACATTCGATAAACTTTCCGCTCGAAAAAATATTACGAGCGGTATTACCGAAATTAATCCGAATTTCAATATAATTGCTATTGCTTTTAATAATCCGAGTTTAAAATCCGGTATTAATATTCAGTTAGAAGTTAGTGCCATTGTTACTAAAGATGGCATTTTACCAAAAAATATGGTAAATAAAGGAATGCCTTTGCCGGTCTCCGTCGAAAATATATATAAAGACAGTATTATTCACAAAATTGATTCATTGGAAAAAATCGGCAATTTTGTCGAAATGCGCAACCAAACTTACAATTTTTTACTATCGAAATCGGAGGATAATAAAATAAAAATACCTAATGCGCGTGCTTTGTTTTTAAGTGGTCATGCAAAATCGGCTTTGAGCGTACTACAACCCCTTAGCGATAAATTTCCCGACAATTTACATATCCAAGCACAATTAGCCCATAGTTATTTATTTTGCAACGAACCGGAGAAGGCAGAAAAAATTTATTACAAACACACACTCAAGGAAACTTTTGAAGGAGAACGTTGGGAAGAGTTAATCGCTTCCGATTTTTATTTTTTTATTCAGAATAAGTTTTTTAATTCGCATTATGAAAACATTTTGAAGAAGTTGAAAGTAGTAAAATAATTTTAGGTTTCAGATTGTATGAAAGTCCGCAATTTATGGGAGGTGACGTGAGAAAATATCAATCCAATTTTGGTGCATAATTTTTTCAATATCTGCGATTTTATAAACACGTTTTTCTAAAATAGGTATAATTTTTTGTAAATCTGCAATTGTTTTTAGGTCATAGGGGCACTGTTCTTTTCCGAATGCGCCGTCTAAATCGGAACCGATGCCAACGTGATTTGTATTACCCGCGAGTTGACAAATGTGATCTATGTTATTCACAACAATTTCTAAATTGCATTTCATTGACCGCGCATTTGATTCGTCTCTTATCCAATTCGGCACCATCATCCAAGCATCTAATGCAACGCCAATCACTCCACCACGATTAATTACTGCCTTTAATTGTTCGTCATTGAATTGCCGATTGTGATTCACAAATTTTCTACAATTGTTATGACTCGCCCAAATCAATCCATTAAAATTATCTAATGCTTGCCAAAAAGCAGCGTCACATAAATGCGTTACGTCCAAAATAATATTTAGTCGCTCCATTTCTTTCAATAAATCCAAACCGGGTTTTTTCATTTTACCGGTAGCATCTGTTCCATTTGCATATCGTCCTTCTCTGTAATGTGCGGGACCTACAACACGTAATCCGCGTTTATAGGATTTTTCGAGATAAGAAATGTCCACCAAAGAATCTGCACCTTCTAAACTCAAAATAAAACCAATAGGCTTTTTATTTTTATCTTTTTCATTTTTCCAAAGTTGAACATGAGATTTTAATTCATTTTTGTTTGTAATCATTATCATTTCACCCACCGCTATCATTTCTTCGTACCAAACAAGTTGTGCTTGCGTTTGCGCCCATGCTTGTTGCGGCGAATACCACCCGGCTATTTCACTTTGCGGTTTTACAAATCGTGCAATTTGCGTCGCTATCACTAAACCGATATTTCCTTTTCGCAATTCATCGAAACAAACTGTTGCATTCCCTCTATCCGGTTTATCATTCAATTTTTTTTCGCGCCGATTAATTTCAGAAATAGATTTTGTTAAATCTCGATTCCATTCCATTGCGTTCATCGCTAGGTCTAAATGTGCATCAACTATAAACATAAATTTTAATTGGTTAAACCATGATTTATAAGATTAAAAGATGTTCAAGATTTTTTGTTCATCTGGGACATTTAAAACCATGATTCACAAGATTAAAAGATGATTAAGATTTTTTATTCATCTTAATCATCTTTTAATCTTGTGAATCATGGTTTTTAAAATAAAAATCTTGTGAAACTATCTTACTATTTCCCATTCATCAACAATACGATAATTTCTTATGACTACCGCCTTATCATACAAAGCCACAGTCGGGCAAACATGAAAAGGCATCGCATAAATTGTCGCACCAATATTTATTTTAATTAAAGCAGGATGCTCAAAAACAAAATGCTCTTCAGATTGAGAAATTTGTTTCAAGTTATCGTAATTCAAAATACGCAAACGTTTATCTATTGTATGTTCCGATGAAACTTTTTTTGAGCCTATGTCAATACAAATATGATTAGGTTTAGGAATCGAAACAACTTGGGCCACTATAACGGTTGCCGGCAAAAATTTTTGTTCAGGTAAATTTTCCGCGTAATTATCATCCCAAAGTACAAAAGTACCGGGACTGCAAACTGCAGTCGTGAATTTGGCATAAAACGGAAAAGTATTTGAACCGCCGGCTACAATTTCAAAACTATCTTTTCCAATTTTATTTCTTATTTCTTCTAAAATTTGAAAGTAATTTTCACAATCTTTTGTTCTTTCTTGCCAATCTTTATTTTTTAAATGCCCGTCATAAACGTGAAAACCACGCAAATTAATTTTTTTGTAACCCTGTAATCCTCTTGCAAAAGTTTCCAAATTATCTAAATTCGGAAAACCGGTGCGATTCATACCGACATTGACATCCACGAAAACATCTAAAACCAAATCATTTTCATTTGCTTTTTGATTTAACACCCGAGCAGTGTCTTCATTATCAACGAGCATCGAAAATTTTGTTTGCGGATATTTTTTTATTAATTCAATTAAACGGTTGAGTTTTTGGTTATGCGGTTGATACGCGAATAAAATATCGGACATACCTGCTGTCGCTGCCAATTCCGTTTCAGTTATCGTTGCCGTTTTTACTTTTGTGATGCCTGCATTTTTTATATAATTCTAAATCTCTTTATTTTTAAATGTTTTTATGTGTGGACGCAAGTGTGTAACGTCTCCGTTCACCCATTCAATTGCGTGTTCAATATTTTTTTCTATTCGATTTTTGTAGAAAATCAGTGCCGGTGTGTCTAAAGATTCAGCATTTTCAAATTCGTACCATTTTTTTTCCATTGTAAAAAATATAAATTATTTTGTAAGGGCAGTGCTTGCGCCTACTTCAATTTAAAAACTGCTTCAATCTCCACCGGAATATTTTCGGGCAAAGAACCCATACCGACTGCACTGCGTACGCCAATACCGTTTTCATCACCCCAGATTTCCGCAAACAATTCGCTGCAACCGTTAATCACTTTCGGATGAGAAAGAAAATCGGCGGTACAATTCACCATACCGAAAACTTTTAGAACACTTTCTACTTTATCCAAACTGCCCAGATGTGCTATAATTGTCGCAAGCATTGTTAATCCGACTTGTCGTGCCGCTAATTTTCCCGCTTCCAAATCCATATCTTCTCCTACTCTACCGACGATTAGAGTTTTATCTTCTTTAAAAGGTCCGTGTCCGGAAAGATATAAATACTTACCGTCAATCATACAAGGTTTGTAAATGCCGAGCGGTTGAGGTGCGGGCGGCAGAATTAAATTGAGTTTTTTTAGTTGTTCGTTAGGTGTAGACATAAAAAATTGGTTGAATCTAAAATTAATTCAGAATGAAATAAAAAAGTTTCTATATTACTTCAAAAATAATTCAAAAAATTGTTCCTCTTCAAATGTTGTGATCATGGTTTTAAATATCTCGACCACGTACTTGTTCTGCCTAAACCCATCCACGATGCGCCGATAAAACCGCGAATGAGGAGCGTATTATCATCTTTCAAAGTCATTTTACAGTTATAGATTTTTCCGTTTTTCGGATCGTAAATAGTACCGCCGGATAAAAGAGAAGCATTTTCAAGATGAAAACCTTTCATAATCACCAAACCTTTCAAAGGTTGATTGCGTTTG
>JAYTNA010000491.1:0-7498 GCA_043748865.1 Saprospiraceae bacterium | reverse complement strand
CTCGGATCCTAAATTAATTGTAGCCCAAAGAGCAGCTTTAATCCAAAGAGACGGTGATATTGTAGATGTTGATGGTGTTTCGCCTGTTTTCTTTGCAAGTGCAATACCTGCTAATTATTATGTAGCGGTTAAACATCGGAATCACTTAGGGGTTTTAACGGCAACGGCACAAGCTTTAACAATCGTACCGATTACAGTAGATTTTACCTTAACGTCAACAGGTAATTACAAAACGACTTCTTTGGATAAAGATTTTGCTCAAAAACCTACAACCAACGGTAAACGAGCGATGTGGTTAGGAAATATTAAAAAGGATAACATGGTTATCTTCCAAGGTCCAAGTAATGATATTAATGAATTGTATCTTAATGTTGTAACTGCTACCAATAACAGCTCTTTCCTTTCTAATTATATTTTGAATGGTTATTTAAGAGGGGATGTTAATATGGATGGTCAAACAATTTATCAAGGACCGGGCAATGAAACGGATAAAATATTCTTCGAAATAGTGTTGCATCCTATCAATACGACGTATTTATATAATTTTATTATCAATGAGCAAATAATAAAATGATTTTAAGAAAAAACTTTTAGTTGCCTTGTAATTTTTCAAGAGGATTACAAGGCAACTAAAAGTTAAAATAGATTCAAATTTTTAAAAATAAAAATGAAAATATTATTAATTTTTGTAACTTTTATTTGTACTGTTTTTTTAACTCAAGCACAAGTAAAATTGAATTTGAGTCTGATGGCAGACAATAAAACATATTTGATGAGTATGGTTCCTGACGGGACTTGGACTTACCCAATGAATATCACAGGTACTTCACAGATAACATTGCGTTATCCGGCAGGTGCAAAATTCCTTGTTTCAAATTTTAAGAATTTAATTCCAAACGTACTTTGGCACGATAACTCTTATTTGGAAGCACCTCAAAGTGCTAAAAATTATAGTTTTGTATCTTTTGGATTACGGTCTCAAGGTACTGCCGCCATTAATTATTTAGCCGGGCAAGAAGTACCACTTTTTTCTTTTCAAAATTATTATGACTGTGTCGGGAAAATAGAACTATTGAACAATACTGACATTAATCTAAGTGGCGAAGATGCGCTTACTTACAATATTGGCAATCACTGGACTACTGTAGCACAACAAAAAGAAGCTTACGTTGGCAATTTACAATCAGTAGTCAATTGTTCAATAGCTACGAGTACCCAAGAACAAAAAATATTTTCTACCTTATCAGCTTATCCTGTGCCGGCTTATGATAGATTGACTTTAAAAATTAATGTTTTAATGACGGCTGTACAAAAAATCAATGAAATAAAAATCTTTAACGTATTGGGAAAGGTTATTTCATCTCAAAAAATAAAGTTGCAACTGGGCGAACAAGAATTAACTCTTGATGTCTCGGATTATTCATCAGGATTATACTTATTTCAATTAAAAGGTGAAGATATAGTTTCCGACAACTATAAATTTATCGTTACAAAAAATTGAAATATTTTTCGATATATAATCTACTCTCTCATTTTTACTAAATTAATTTCAATAATGAAAAAAAATTATTTTCCTAATCTATGTCTATTAATAGCATTGATTGCGACATTTGTTAGTCAACTAAAAGCACAAGTGACATTTACCATTCGTCTTGAGCCGGATGGGTTGACTTACAAAGTGTGGATGAAATCTACTACTGCATATACGCAACCATTAGCGCAAATTCCTACCACTCAAGTTACTGTGTTAGTACCGCATAGTAGTGGCGCAAATGCTTTTGTTGTACAAAATTTTACAAATTACAATTCAAGTATGCAATTTGGAGCTACACCTTCTAGAGTTAATGCTCCGACGGAAAATACAACCATTGACTACTTATCTTTTGGTTTTACAGGTGCTACTTCTTTTGATATTGCTGCGAATACCGAAATTCCGTTATTTAGTTTTCAGAATGCCGGTCCATGTTTGGGAAATTTATCTTTAATTGAAAATAGTACTGATCCTTTCAACATGTTGCCCAATTCATATAACTCTAATCCGGGTAATGCTATTACTATTCTCGGCAAAGGTGGTGATGCCTATACGGGTAATTATGGATTACCCGCCGATGCTTGTAATGCGCCTGTGGCTAATCCCGATAACATAACTGCAATTATTGGTACTACAACAAATATACCTATACTAAGCAATGATTTAAACCCGATCGGCTCTGCGGTTACAGACTTAACTAAAATAACATTGCCAACGCTTGTTTCGACACCTGCTAAAGGAACGGCAACAGTAAAACCGGATGGTACAGTGGATTACATTCCTAATACCGGTGCAACCGGAACCGACGTTTTTACTTATAAAATTTGTAACAAAAATGCTACTTCTGCATGTAGTACTGCAACTGTTACCATAACTTTATCGGTAGCACCTTGCCCTAATCCTAATTGCGGTACAGCAACGATAGTCAAAAACTAATAGGATAACTGATTTCATTTCAAAAGAAAAATTTAAACATGATAAGGTTAATAAAAAATGGCATTGTAGTTATAGGATTGCTTTGTCTGAATTTCAATTTATGCATCGCTCAATGTCCGAGTACAACTTATCCACTATGTTCAGGTGAAAGTTATACGCTGACGGCACAGAACGGATTGACAAATATTCAATGGCAGATTGATACGGGATCAGGATATATCAATATTTCAGGTGCCACCAATTCAACATATATCGCTACAGCAATTGGCAAATATAAATATACTGCCAAAGATATCAATAATTGTACTGTTGAATTTTGCTGCCCATTTTCTATTGTTGCCGGTACGTGTACATGTACTGCAGCTTCTTATATGATGTGCGACGGGGAAAGTTACACAATCAAGGCACAAAGTGGCTTGACGAATATTCAATGGCAAGTAAATACAGGAAGCGGTTATAATAATATTGTGGGTGCTACAAACGTCAATTATATAGTCACTACGAGGGGTATGTATAAGTATTCAGCTACAGATGGCAACGGATGCGTTATTGAACTATGCTGCCCTATCAGTATAACTGTTTTACAAGCACCTGATTTTACTATTACGAAGCCGGCAGCATGTCCGGGTAACAGTGAAGATATTGTCATCGGCAACTTAGTAAATGCTACTTCCACGACGGCGACAATTTCGGTTGATGGAGGTACTTACAGTGTATATCCTAGTGCCGGTACGATTTCGGGCTTAACTGTCGGTATGCATACAGTTGCCTTAAAAAATAGTAGCGGATGTATCACGTCTAAATCAATTTCAATAAATGCTATAATACCGAGCAATTGTATTCCGGTTTTAATTACAAAGAATTAATAAAATCAATTAGTTGTTTAGTGTAAATAATTAGACACTCTGTTAATTGTTTTAAAGAAATAGAGATTTATGTTTTGTTGGGTAAATGTGCTTCGGCGCATTTACCTTTTTTAATTTGATTGGCAGATGCTATATATAATTATTCAAACTAAATTGCTTCTGTTGTCCAGTTTTTGCCGAGTTTAAAAGATCGTCGTGTAATACATGCCGAGTTGCGGTCTTGCAAATTCTATAATATTACCTTTTCCTAAATCAGCATTCAACTCATAATAATCGAGCTACAAATTAATAAATCCGGTCGACCATTTATGTATCGGTAAAGGTGTTTGCATACTGAGATAGTAATGATCTCACTGTAATCCCCATTAATAATAAAACCACAAGCGTTTTAGAAAATTAAAACAAAATAGCACACCTAATTTTTAGAGGTTATTTTTGTAAATTCATTTCACATTCCTTACATCAAGCTCCTAACTCAATAATAAAATATGCATTTACAAACCCAAAATCAAACCGCAGATGTCGTTCTCATAGGCACAGGAATTATGAGTGCTACGCTCGCCATGTTTTTACATGAACTTGAACCGAATTGGCAAATTCATGTGTTCGAGCGATTAGATGCAATTGCCGCAGAAAGCAGTGACGCTTGGAACAATGCCGGCACCGGTCATGCCGCTTTTTGTGAATTGAATTATACTTCTGAACGTGAAGACGGTAGTATTAATACTTCAAAAGCATTTAAGATTGATGAACAGTTTGAACTCTCCAAACAATTTTGGTCGTATTTGACGGAACACGGTATTATTGTACAACCAAGCAATTTTATCAACGCGATTCCGCATATCAGTTTTGTAACAGGCGAAAAAGATGTAAATTTTTTAAGAAAACGATACGAAGCACTGACGCAAAATGCTTTGTTTGAAGGTATGCAATATACCGAAGATATTGAAAAAATGCGTGAGTGAATGCCTTTGATGATGGAAGGGCGTTCGTCAAAAGAAAAAGCAGCGGCAACTAAAATGGATTTAGGTACTGATGTTAATTTCGGTGCATTGACGCGCACGCTTTTCGACTACTTAGATAATAAAGTGGAGAACACAACAGTTCATCTAAACTGCGAAGTTCGAGATTTGCAACGTATAGTTGTTAATGGTTAGTTGTTAATTAAAACGATTTTTTTAAATAAAAACGCACAAATAAAAATTAATTTATTTGTGCGTTTTTATTTTTCATAACCATTAACCATTAACAACTAACCATTAACTATTATTAATTTAGCTTTTCACCCGTTTTTTCTCCGCCTCAATACCCGTTTCATGATTACGCGCACCTTTAATTTGTTTACTGCCGAAACGATAAGAAAAATTAAGTTTCAAACGTTGACCTTCCCAAGTGCCGCCACCATCAATTTTTAAATTCCCGAGTGCTGACACGGCGCGCCAATTAGAAGTATGAAAAACATCATCAAAAGCTAATTTAAGTGAACCGTCGCCATCCCAAAATTTTTTCTGAACAGCCAAACCCATTGATCCTTGCGGTTTATTGATAAAAGTCCCCCAAAATCCGCCCGAACTAAAAAATCCGTTTGCTTCTGCTGTCCAACCTTTACCGAGTGTAAAAGTTTGTTGTGTATAAATTCCGGCTTCGGGTCTGGCGAAGTTTATAATTTTACCTTTTCCTAAATCTGCATTCACCACATCATAATTAAGCCACAAATTAGCGAATCCGTTCCACCATTTATTTATCGGCAAAGGTGATTGTATGCTGAGATAGTAATGATCTAATTTAGCCAAATTTTCTTGTTTTACAAAAAAGCGATAGACATTGTTAATAGTAGTATCTTCTGTTACTTGCGTACTGTAATCGTTCGTGCGTGCATAACCGATGCCGATTGTAGCTGCTTGGTGATAAGTATAAGTCAAATCAAAACTGTGTGAGTATTGCGGTTTTAAAAAAGGATTTCCTTTTTCGTAAACTAATTCACTCAACTGATACTCAAATGGATTTAGTGATTTGTAGTCTGGTCTGTCAATTGAGTGGCGATAAGTTAAATTTAAAGCATTGTTCTCGTTTTTAGTAAAACTAAACGCGACACTCGGAAAGAAATTCAAGTAATTTCTCTCTACATTTTGATCATTGACCGTTTTCATAGCAGTTAGAACGCCCAATGAATGTGTATTTTCTGCACGCAAACCCAATTGTACGCCATATTTTCCGAAGCTTTGATTCCAATTCACATACGCTGCCGCTACTTGTTCCGTATAAACAAAATTATTGGTGCGATCTATATTCAAAATATCTTCGTTATTGATGACATTGTAATAATCAAGTTTGTTGTCAGTTATTACGTTCGAGTATT
Organism: Saprospiraceae bacterium; assembly: GCA_043748865.1. GTDB lineage: Bacteria > Bacteroidota > Bacteroidia > Chitinophagales > Saprospiraceae > JAAFJT01. The sequence goes on along the minus strand of JAYTNA010000491.1, from coordinate 1,806 downwards.
TAGCCCCAAAGCCGATTTTGCCTTTACCGAGTTTCTGTTCATAGTCGGCTTTTAAAGTTTTTATATCAATATTTGTAGGCGTATTACTTCTGCCAATTTTAAAACTCAGTGGTTTTCCGCGTTCGTCTGTATAAAAATTCGGTAAATAGGAGTTAGTATGATTTTTAAAATTACCGTAATCGGCATCCATGCCGAATTCATGTCCGGATGTATCGGCAAAGCGATAGTTTACATTGTAATTGATGTTTGAATTGTTCCCTGAATTAATTGAATTGGCAGATAAAATTGAATCCGTTTTACCGGTCAAAATCCTGGAAATAATAGTTGTGTTGCTTGCAGCAAAATTATTATCACTGTAACCACCGTTCATAATAAAACCCAAAGTGTTTTTAGAATTGATAAAAAAATCGGCTCCGATTTTTCCATTATTATTTATACGTTCATTGAATTGCCCACCGGTTTGATTATAAAGCGTATCGCCGTTTGTAGTTTTTAAAAATAAATCATTGTGATAAATGCCGCGACTGTGGCTGTAACTGCCGAATACATTTATTTTATTGTCCCGATAATTTAAATTTATTGAAGCATCGCCTTTCGGTGTAATGCCTTGTTGTAAACCAATTGAAACGTTGCCGTTAGTACCGATTTTTCTATTTTTTTTCAATTTGATATTGATAATCCCGCCGGTGCCGGCAGCATCGAATTTAGCACCCGGGTTTGAAATAATTTCAATAGCTTCGATATCATCGGAGAGTAAACTTTTTAGAAAGGCAGCTAAATCAGTTCCGGAAAGCGGACTTGGTTTGCCGTTTATCCAAATAGCGACGTTGTTTTTTCCTTTTAGAACAATGTTTTCATCTTTATCAATTGTAACAGCCGGCGAGCGGCGCAACAATTCCAAACCGTTTAAACCGGTCGCACTCGGCGAGGCTTCTACATTGAAAACGATTCTGTCCGGTTTTACTTCAAACGTCGGTTTGCGGGTGGTGATCGTAACTGTTTTTAATTCTTCCTCTAAATTTTTTAATGCAATGGTTTCAATTACTAAATCATTTTTTGCATCGAACGAAAATGTTTTTGTCGAACTGTTTTTGAATCCGACAAAACTTGCATTGATATAATATTTACCGGTATCAATGTGTTCGAGCGAAAAAGAGCCATCTGTTTCTGTTACAGCACCTTTTTTCATCGTAGAATCCGGTAAGTGCATGAGCATGACGTTGACAAACTCTTGCGGTTTGCCGGTGGCATCTGTTATTTTTCCGGAAATTTTTTGCGCGTTAGTGTTCGCGATTAAAAAAAACAAACTTGCGATTAATAATAAATTAGTTTTCATTAGAAAATTAAATTTAGATTTTGTTAAAGACTTTTTAAAAGTTGTCGAGTGATTTCTTGTTTTACTAAGATGTGACAAAGGTGAAGTTTCTAATCGTTTGCAACTATTTTTTTAGATGAAAGTATAGTTTTCTACGACGAATGGTACTTTGCTATACATAGTATTTATGATTTTATATTTATGGTGCCGGATTTGCGATTTTAATAAAACTAAAGTCATTTTAATTTTATAGAAGTTGCACAGTTCTTAATCTTTTTTAAAAATAAAATCAGAGGGAGATTTACCGGTAACTTTTTTTACGGCTCTATTGAATGTTGATTTTGAATTAAAACCGCAATCGAAAGCAATAGCTGAAAGTGTAAGATGTTGTAGTTTCGGGTTGTTTATCTTCTCTAAAAAAATCTTAACTCTAAATTCATTCACAAAATCATTAAAGTTTTTATTGAAAACAGAATTTATGATGTTTGAAG
>JAYTNA010000490.1:0-3043 GCA_043748865.1 Saprospiraceae bacterium | reverse complement strand
ACTTGTACCTAAACCTTCGCCGCTGCCAAATGACGGCACATAAACCTGATCGAAATTGGTGGGTTTAATATTGGCGTCTGAAAATACTTGTTTGGCATCATACCGAAAAAAGTTTTCTTTGGCAGGTAAATTTGTTAAATCATTATTTATAGAAGAGATGCGTTTGTTTGAAATTGTATTTTTCCAAGTCAAAAAATAAGTAGCCGTATCGCTAAAAAGGTTGGAGTCAGGGTTCAGCATATCTGCTACACCATTTTTGAACATAAAAGAATCTAATTCGGCACGCGCTTTTTGTCCGTAAAATTCTATAAAATCATTAGCCGAAAAATTATTATCAGTAGTTGTAAAAATTTTAATTTCTTGTCCGTAACGAAATAGTTGGAATTGATTACCTTTAACATTTGTTAGAGGAACACCGGCTGTTTGCAATTGCGCAGTTGTTATTCGATAAATACCGTCTTTTGCGACAGGAATTTTAAAATATGTTTGTGAATAATCTATCCACTCATTACCATAGAGTGTATCTCTGCCAACGGGCATTTGAGCTGATATAAAATTTACAACGAAAAAAAAATTAACGAATGTCAATAAATAGACGTTCAAAAGCGTCCTCACTTGGATAATAATTTTCATGGCTAAAATAAGGGTTTAGTTAAGTGTTAGTTATTAACTGTCCAGTTGTGAGTTGTTAATTGTGAGTTTAATTAATCATCATTGTAACTAACAATTAACAATTGACTACAAATATCATTCAATTTTTTGAAAAAAAGTTATCTTATTGTATTTTTTCTTCGTTAAAACTGTGAAATTATTTTCTAATACTTTGATAAAATGCTATTTAAAATTAGTTTTGCACGCTTTTTGAAAATAGATATTGGGTATTGGATTTTAATTATTGGGTATTAGTTTCAATTTTATACCTAAAACCTAATACAAAATATCTATTTACTACTTATTCATCACTTTCATAAAAAGAAAAACGAACTTTAAGAATGGAAAATTTAATTTACTTAATCCCACTCTTCGGTGTTGTGGCGTTGATTTATATGGCTTATCTATGGTCATGGGTAACGAAGCAAGATGCAGGTAACACTAAAATGCAAGAAATTGCCGACGCGATTCATGTAGGTGCATTGGCATTTTTAAATGCAGAATACCGCGTGATGGCTATTTTTGTTGCAGGTGCTGCGGCATTATTGGCATTTCAATCTACTTTGGTTGGAAATTCAAGTATGCTTATCGCTGTGGCTTTTGTTTTCGGTGCTTTATTTTCTGCTCTTGCCGGTAATTTAGGTATGCGCATCGCTACAAAAGCGAACGTTCGCACAACGAATGCAGCGCGCACAAGTTTAACACAAGCGTTAAAAGTATCTTTTCGCGGCGGTACAGTGATGGGTTTAGGTGTTGCCGGTTTAGCTGTCATTGGTTTGAGCGTTACTTTTATTGTCTTATACAGTACGTTTATGGGCGGTACCGGAAATTCGGTTCACCAAATGGAACGCGTATTGGAAGTGCTTGCCGGTTTTTCAATCGGTGCAGAATCTATCGCTTTGTTTGCGCGTGTGGGTGGCGGCATTTACACTAAAGCAGCAGACGTCGGTGCCGATTTAGTCGGGAAAGTGGAAGCCGGTATTCCGGAAGACGACCCGAGAAACCCGGCAACAATTGCCGATAATGTGGGCGATAATGTCGGCGACGTTGCCGGTATGGGAGCGGATTTATTTGGTTCTTATGTTGCTACTGTTTTAGCTTCAATGGTTTTAGGAAATTATGTTATCGGGGATAATCCCGGATTCTCTGATAAATTCGGCGGCATTGGTCCTATCCTTTTACCGATGTTAATTGCCGGTTTAGGTATTTTATTTTCGATTATCGGTACTTGGTTTGTGAACGTTGCCGAGAACAACTTATCTATAAACGCTGTTCAAGGCGCGTTGAATCGCGGTAATTGGGTATCAATCGGTTTAACTGCCGTAATTTGTTATCCTGTTATTAAATGGATGTTGCCTGAAACAATGAAAATGAATTTTTTCGGACAAGGTTTGATGAATGTTTCGAGCAATGAAGTTTATTATTCCGTTCTTGTAGGTCTGGTAGTTGGCGGACTTATTTCTGCTATTACTGAATACTACACCGGTCTTGGAAAAAAACCGGTAATGGATATTGTTCAACGTTCTGCAACGGGTGCCGGCACTAACATTATAGCCGGTTTGGGTGTTGGTATGATTTCGACCGCTTATCCGATTCTTTTATTTGCCGGCGCGATTTACAGTGCTTATACGCTGGCAGGTTTTTACGGTGTGGCTATTGCGGCATCAGCGATGATGGCAACAACGGCAATGCAATTAGCGATTGATGCTTTTGGTCCGATTGCAGATAACGCCGGTGGTATTGCGGAAATGTCTGAATTACCGGCTGAAGTACGCGAACGCACAGATGTTTTAGATTCAGTGGGTAATACGACGGCTGCTATCGGTAAAGGTTTTGCGATTGCTTCTGCCGCGTTAACGGCATTAGGTTTATTTGCAGCCTTCGTAAAATTTACGGGTATTGACGGTATTAATATTTTCAAAGCAGATGTTTTGGCGTGTTTGTTTGTCGGCGGAATGATTCCGGTAGTTTTTTCTGCATTTGCCATGAATGCCGTTGGTCGTGCAGCAATGGATATGGTTCAAGAAGTTCGTCGTCAGTTCCGCGAAATTCCGGGTATCATGGAAGGAACAGGCAAACCGGATTACCAACGTTGCGTTGAAATTTCTACAAAAGCAGCTATTCGCGAAATGATTGCGCCGGGCGCCATTACTATCATCACACCCATCGTTCTCGGTTTTTTAATGGGACCTGAAGCATTGGGCGGATATTTAGCCGGAGTGACAGTATCGGGTGTTTTGTGGGCGATTTTCCAATCAAACGCAGGTGGTGCTTGGGATAATGCGAAAAAATCTTTTGAAAAAGGTGTTGTCATTAACGGCGAAACTTTTTACAAAAAATCTGTACCACACACGGCGGCAGTTATAGGTGACACCGTAGGTGATCCTTTTAA
>JAYTNA010000489.1:0-4383 GCA_043748865.1 Saprospiraceae bacterium | reverse complement strand
GCATTTGATAAAGAGCATTTCGATTTTTACGGCAAAACTTTAGAAGGCAAAAAAGAACAAAAACCGCGTTGGAAACGGATACTCGATGCGCAAGAAAGTGCAATGGGTGATGCACTCGGACAACTTTTTGTTCAATATTTTTTTCCGGCAAAAGCCAAGCAACGTTATACCGATATGACGGAAGCTATTCGCACCACTTTTAAAGAACAAATTGCCGGTTTAGATTGGATGAGTAATGTGACGAAAAAAGCGGCAATTGATAAACTCAACCGCGTAACAAAAAAAGTCGGCTTCCCGGACAAATGGAAAGATTTTTCTGCGATGCAAATTTCTAAGTCGAGTTATGTTGAAAATATAATTTCTCGATCAAAATGGTGGTATCAATATAATATCAGTAAACTCGGCAAACCTGTTGATAGAACCGAATGGAATATGACACCGCAAACTTACAACGCTTATTATGATCCGACGAACAACGAAATTGTTTTACCGGCTGCGATATTCATGGTACCCGGTTTTGCCGACGATAAAATTGATGATGCTGTTGTATATGGTTACGGTGCGGCTTCTACAATCGGACATGAAATCACACATGGTTTTGATGATCAAGGCAGACAATATAATGCCGACGGAAATTTGCAAATGTGGTGGTTACCTCAAGATTCAATCAACTTTTCGATGCGCGCGCAAAAACTCATCAATCAATTCAATGAGTTTGTAGCTGTTGATACGATGCACGTGCGCGGTTCTGCCACACAAGGCGAAAACATTGCCGACTTAGGCGGCATTGTTTTAGGTTTGAAAGCGTTTCAAAAAACGCAGCAATATAAGGAAGGAAAAAAAATCGCCGGATATACACCACTTCAACGTTATTTTATGGGTTACGCACTCGGTTGGATGACGCAACAAAGAAAAGAACGACTCGCTCGGCAAATTATGACAGATGTACATGCACCTGCAAATTTGCGCGTCAACGGACCATTTGTAGATATTCCTGAGTTTTACGAAGCCTTCAATATAAAACCAACTGATAAAATGTACCGCAAACCTGAATTGCGTGCAAAAATTTGGTGAGGTAAGAAAATAAATTATATGGATAAATTAACACCGGTACAACGCACAAAAAATATGCAAGCAGTTAAGTACAAAGGCTCGAAAATAGAGCAGTTACTTATCACAGCTTTAAACGAAAAAAAATTTGTGTTTGAAACAAATGTCGGTGATATTTTCGGTAAGCCGGATATTGTTTTCCGTTCACACAAAGTAGCCGTTTTTTGCGACAGCGAATTTTGGCACGGAAAAAATTGGGAAACGCGCAAGCACGACCATAAAAGCAATCAAGAATTTTGGTTAAAAAAAATCGAGCGCAATATAGAACGTGATAAAGAAGTTAATCTGAATTTAGAAGCAAACGGTTGGGTTATTTTAAGATTTTGGGGAAATGAAATCAAAAAAAATATGCCGGATTGTGTAGAAAAAATAAAATCGGCATTACAAGATACTTCAAATTATCTCATTGAAACAGAAAATTATTCTATAGCAGCAGAACCGGATTTTGAAAAATAGATAATGGACAATAGACGATAGACAATGGACTTTTTTTTCTATTGCCCATTGTCTGTTGTCTGTTGTCTAAAATCCAAAATCATTTCTTAAATATATTTCCCAAAACACTGCCGCCAACTTGACGCATTAAATCATCAAGAATACCGCCCCCACCTTGTTGCTGTGGTTGTGGTTGTTGTTGACGCTGAGGCATTTGTTGTTGTTGCGTATTTCCACCACCGCCTAAAATGCTGCCTAAAATATCTCCTAATCCACCGCCGCCACTATTTCCCCCGCCACCTAATACGCTGCCTAAAATGCCGCCTAATCCGCTGCTGCTGTTAGTGCCGCCACCCAAAACGTGTGACAAAATTTGCATAATCGGATTGCTGCTTTGGCTTGTAACAGCACCTAATAAAACACTTGCTAAGCCGCCGGAATTTAAACCGTTGCTACCACGCAATTGACCAAGTAAACCCATCACCATTGGTGCAAGTGTCGCTAAAATACTTGAAACACCATCCGGCTGGACACCGCTCATGTGAGAAATAGTTTGCGCAGCCGTGTTTTGATTATTACCTAAAATATGGCCGAGAATACCGTCGCCGTTTAATGCGGAAGGATTAGGTGCATGTGCCGTACCCGTCACTAAGCCCATTATATTGTTCAAGATGCTGCCGTCATGAACATCAAGTGCTTTGTATAAACTATCAGCACCTTCAGGCGTTTGTGTATTTTGTGCTAAACCGGTTAATAAAGCTGAAATAGCACCTTGTGCTGCTACTTGCGTTTGTTGCGGCGACGCACCAACTTGATCGCTTAATTTGTTTATAACGTCAGGTGTTAACTGACTTTGTAAAATACTTAATAAATCCATTGAGTAGAAAATTGTGTAGTAATTAAATTTTATTTCAAAAAAAGAAAGACAAAGATGCAATTTTTCTTTCGGAACAATTAGAATTTTTTTGAAAATACTTATTTTTTATTTAACGCCGCCGGGTATTTGATCTACCCAACCTTCTAATTGTAATTTTATAACACCGGGAGTACCGTTTGTGACAACAGTAATCAGCGGCTTTTGAGGACCCACTTTATTTTTTGCGGTATAACGCACTGTAATTTTATTTTTTCCGCCCGGCGGAATAGGCGCAGTCGGAATAGTTGGCAAAGTACAGCCGCACGAACCGGTAGCATCTATAATTATTAAGTCTGTTGTACCTGCGTTCGTAAATTCAAAACTTTTCTCTATAACTGCATCTTCTTTAATCGTACCGAAATCTATTTTTTTACTGGTAAATTGAATAGCTGCCGGCTTTGCAACTCTTACTTTTTTAGTATGCAATACTGATTTAACGGATTGAGGTTTTACAACAATATCAGAAGTCTGCGCTTTTAATATCGAAAACTGACATAAAACAACATTTAAACAAATCAATGCTACGAGGATTTTCATTTAAAATGATTTAATTAAAATAGTTTAAATATTAAGTGTCTTTAGCTAATTTTGTGCAAAATATCGTAGCACACAGAGGGAAATAAAGCAACCTTTATCTTAACGTTTTAATTTTGTAAAAGTTTTTTTAACGTTTACGAAATAAAAATCTTTTCATGAAGACTTTGTTATAAATCAATAGTCACAATTTAGCGTTCCTTATAATTTTTTTTAAATCTTTTAAGTGAAAATAAACGAAAAAAGTATGTGGTCCGGTTTTCATCCTGTTTCAAAAGAAGATTGGTTAAATAAAATACAGAAAGATTTGAAAGGGCGGGATATCAAAGAATTGGACATTCTGTTTTCCAATTTGAAAATAAGTCCGTTTGCTCATGCCGATGATTTTTTGCACAAACCAAATCCGGTTAAATTTGGTACAGGTAATTGGTTAATTAGTGAAGAAATTTTTGTTCAAGGCAATCAATTTAAGCTGGCGAATAAAATACTACTCGATGCTTTGATGCGCGGTGTGCAATCGCCGATAATCAGGTTTGATGATTATGCGAGTTTTGAAAATTTAGAAATTTTACTCGAAGGGGTTGAATTAGATTACGTTTCACTGAATTTTTCGGAAAAAACTTCTAATAAAAACCCAAAGACTTTTTTAGAAAATTTTGCGCGTTATGCGGAATCGGTGATTAAAAACCCGAAAACACTCAACGGCAGTATTTATTTTGATCCGTTTACCGACGAGCTATATGAACGAAAAACTACCGTTGAAGCACTCGAAATCGGAAAAAATTATTTGCCGCTTTTCAAAATAATTCGCATCAACGGGCAACGTTTTTTTAGGGGTGCAGATAGTGTTGTCGAAGAGTTGACGCATATATTATTTGCGTGTAATAATTATTTTTCAGAACTTATTCCGTCCGAAGTAACACCGAAAGAAATAGCGCAACGCCTCTTTATTTCTTGCGGCATCGGTACCAATTATTTTGTTGAGATAGCAAAATTACGCGCACTTAGAATTTTATGGCAACATTTATTGATGAGTTATGATACGACATTAATTTTTCCTGCTATTATTGAAGCGCGTATTCAACCCCAACAAAAAGAAGACAGCCCGCACCAAAATAAAATAAGTGCTTCTTCACAAATTATGAGTGCCGTTATCGGTGGTGCCGATTATATTTGTACCGATATGCCGATTATTAATGATAAAAATATTGAAAGCGTTTTTGAACAACGTATTTTAACAAATATTCAGCACTTACTGTCACTCGAAAGTTATTTTGACCGCGTTTCAGATCCGCTTGCCGGTAGTTATTATGTCGAACAGTTGACGCAGCAAATTGCTGAAGCAGTTTGGGAAAATTTTAGAAATCTTGCGCAATAGAACCGGAGGT
>JAYTNA010000488.1:0-8326 GCA_043748865.1 Saprospiraceae bacterium | reverse complement strand
TGTAATTAAGGGTTTGTACTACTACAATCTTGAAAAAAAATCAACCATATACACCGCACTCATCAATACACTTGCGAACAGATTAGTTCAGATGTACCGACATGAATCGGAACCAAAGTGGCAATGGTTTGAAAGTTATTTGACTTACGGTAATAGTATTTTACCGGAAGCGATGCTCTGCGCTTACTTGGAAACGAATGATATGCGCTATAAAGTGATCGCTAAAGACTCCTTTGATTTTCTTTTGTCGTTGACATTTAACGAGCGCAGAATAAAAGTTATTTCAAATAAAACTTGGTTACAAAAAGGTCAGGTTTCGGCAGAACACGGAGAACAACCTATTGATGTTGCCTATACGATTTTGGCATTAAGTAAGTTTTATGAAGTGTTTCGAGAAGCGAACTATGCTCATAAAATGAAAACAGCTTTCAATTGGTTCTTGGGAGAAAATCACCTGCATCAAATTATTTATAATCCCTGCACCGGTGGTTGTTATGACGGATTGGAAGAAACATCTGTCAATCTCAATCAAGGATCGGAATCTACTGTAAGTTATTTGATGGCGCGATTAACGATTGAAAAATATTTTCAAAATAAAAAGTAAAAATTATTGAGTATTTAAAATAGTTAGGGCTTTCTTATAAAAACAAATTTTCCGCAGATTTACGCAGATTTTAAAACGCAAATGCTCGCAGATGCTAAGTTTTAGGAAATCTGCGTAAATCTGCGGAAAAAATTAATGCAAATCTGCGAGAAATGCTTATAAAATCTATTGTTCACTTTTTACAAGAAAGCCTTATTAAAATAGTAAATCTAAATCGTGTAAATCTTAGAATCTTGGTCGAAATCAGCAAATCGGTAGCAATAATAGTAGCACATCCGGACGATGAAATTTTATGGGCAGGCGGAACTATAATGAGTCACCCGTTTTGGAAATGTTTTATAGTTTGTATTTGTCGCGCAAGTGATAAAGACCGTGCGCCCAAGTTTTATAAAGTTTTAAAAATACTGAAAGCCGAAGGCACTATGGGCGATCTTGATGATGGACCGGACCAAAATCCGTTAGATAAACAAATTGTTGAACAAACTATATTGGATTTATTACCTGTTCGCCTTTTTGATTTAATAATTACACACAACGCTCATGGAGAATATACAAAACATCTTAGGCATGAAGAAGCCGGTAAAGCCGTTATTCAACTTTGGCAGACGAAAAAAATAATGGCACCTGAACTTTGGACATTCGCTTATGAAGACGGCAATAAAAATTATTTCCCGAAACCTATAGAGAAGGCAACTATTCAAAGCAAATTTACGAAAAAAATTTGGCTTCAGAAATATATGCTCATGACTGATACTTACGGATTTGGGAAAGAAAGTTGGGAAGCACAAACAACGCCAAAATCAGAAGCATTTTGGCAATTTAAAAAATAGGAAAATGTTTTGTAACGTTCCTTAGCATTTTTTAAAATAATTAATCAAATGTTTATACAAACCTCTATTTCTACAAAGCCGTTATTTAAAAGTGTTGTCGAAAAAAAAATCGTGTTTTTAACTTTGTTTTTACTTTTAACATTTTGCGCTTGTTCTCAAAATAAAAAAACTATTGCAAATACAACCGATACATTACCGGTGCCCTACGCAACTAAATCAGCCATGAATTTTAGTCATGTAATAGGTTGGGAAAACGGGAACACGCCAAAAGCTCCCGACGGATTTACTGTAACAAAATATGCCGAAAAATTTGAAAACCCGCGTTGGATGTATGTAACACCAAATGGTGATGTATTAGTGGCTGAAAGTAATTCGAATCATACTTTGTTAGAAAAAATTGGCGGATGGATAGTAGGTGCATCAAAAGCAAACAACTTGAAACATAGCGTTGACCGAATTACGTTATTGAGAGACACTAATAACGATGGTGTTCCCGATTTGCACACCACTTTTTTAACTAAACTCAATCAACCTTTCGGTATGTTGGTTATCGGAAATTGGTTGTATGTGGCAAATATAGATGCTGTCGTACGTTTTCATTATCAAGCCGGACAAACCGCAATTACAGAAAAAGGAGAAAAAATTTTGAGTTTACCCGGAGGAAGACCTCGGCATTGGACACGTAACCTTATTGCCAATGCCGATAATACAAAAATTTATGTTGCAGTCGGTTCAAATTCAAATGTCGGTGAAAAAGGAATTAAGAATGAAGTTCGACGCGCCGATATTATTGAAATAAATCCGGATGGTTCCGGCGAACGCATTTACGCGAGTGGGTTACGAAATCCGGTAGGTATGGGTTGGGCACCGGGTACGCAAACACTTTGGGTGGCTGTGAATGAACGCGATGAGTTAGGAGATGATTTAGTACCGGATTATCTTACGAGTGTAAAAGAAGGCGGCTTTTATGGTTGGCCCTATTCTTATTTCGGACAACACGAAGACCCGCGTGTGAAAGAAAAAAGACCGGATTTAGTTGCAAAAGCGATTATACCGGACTTGTCTCTCGGTTCTCATACGGCTTCGTTGGGCTTGGCTTTTTATACTCAAAAATCTTTTCCGATAAAATATCAAAATGGCGCTTTCATTGCACAACATGGTTCTTGGAATCGTAAATTGTTGGCGGGTTATCGCGTGGTTTTTGTGCCGTTTAAAAACGGGAAACCCAACGGTGAACCGGAAGACTTTCTTACGGGGTTTATGGTTGATGCACAAAAAAAAGTTTACGGCAGACCGGTAGGAGTAACTGTAATACCTGACGGCTCAATGTTAGTCACAGATGATATTAACAATATTATTTGGCGCGTGAGCAGCGTATCGAAATAGAAAAATATCCAATGAGTTCTCAAATGTGGTTAAGACTTCATCTTATTTATGTCAATTACTACACAAATTACCTGGCTTTTTATAATGTCAATTCCGATTGCTTGCATTGCTTGGACTGTAACTCATGAAGCAATATTTAGTGAACCGAGATACTACTGTGCTGAAAAAAGCCGAAACTGTAAAACGCTTTTTGAGAGAAAAATCTTTTACCTTTTTACTTGCGAATATTGTTTTAGTCATTAAGTTACGCTGTTTTTTATCTTTTTAACCGGTTATAAATTACTAATAGACGATTGGAGAGGTTACGTTATTACAGAATTTTCATTGGTCTGGATCGCAAACATTTATATGAATGTATTCGCATTGATTCGTCAAGAAATTAAAAAAGAAAAAACCGAGATTGAAGCGATTGAAAAAAAATTAAAAAATTGAATTGATAATTTTCATTGATAAATATTGGGTATGAAAGTGTTGGTACTCTACGATTATCCGCCTTCGCCCGGAGGTTTAGCAACTCAGGGCGACCTATTATATAAAGGTTTACTTGAGCTGGGCGTTGATGCACACGCAGCGCATTTCGAATCTGCTCAAGAAAAAGAATGGTATTACCGTTGGTTTGAGCCGGACGTTGTTGTTGGTGTCGGTTATTGGGGACACACGCCTCAATTGATATTGCATCCGCAACGATACGGTGTGCAACCTGTGCCTTGGTTGGTGGCTGATGGTTTTATTGCTAACTATCAAGAAGTTTTGAATGCACTGCCTTTGATATTAGTTACATCGCATTGGGTGAAAGAGATGTACATCCGCGACGGTATTAAAGCTGATAATATTGAAGTGTTACCTGTCGGGTGCAATACAGATGCTTTTCGACCTTACAAAAAAGATGACCCGAAAATTTTAGCGGTGCGCGAAGCCTTAGGTATTTCGCCTGAGCAATTAATGATTCTCACCGTTGGTGGCGATGCTGCATCGAAAGGTGCAAGAGAAGTAATGCAAGCACTTTCTATTATTGATACTAAAGCACCGGATTGGAAATATGTCTGTAAAGTTTGGCCGCAACCGCGCACTAAACTTCAAAATCTTGCTGATTTAGAATTGGCAAGCCAACTCGGTATTGAAAAAAATGTGGTGTATGCTACGAATACGATTTCAAGAGATTTTATGCCCTACCTCATTGCAGCCTGTGATATTTATGCCGCTCCTTCTAGATTAGAAGGTTTCGGTATGCCGCAAATAGAAGCAGGGGCGTGCGAAAAACCGGTAATAGGTATTGAGGCAATGGGGATGTTAGATACTTTAGTGCAAGGTAAAACAGCGTTTATGGCGGGTGTGGCTCAAAAAATAGTAGTCAATGAAGTTATTCTCGGAAGTGAATCCGGTTATGGAGATGACCACAAAGTTATATTCTCAGAACCAAGAACGGTAGATTATCGGGCAGATGTCCAAGATATTGCAAAATATATGCTCTTGCTCATGAACGATCCGGCTTTACGCGAAAAAATGGGCAAAGCGGCAAGACACCGTGTTGTAGAAAATTTTGACTATCGTATTGTTGCAAAAAGATTTGTACAAATAATGACAGATAAATTCGGGATAAAATAATAATGATTTTCGATTTTCGATTTTTTCAAAAGTTTTTTTTCAAATCCAAAATCCAAAATCCAAAATCCAAAATCCAAAACGCTATGCACACCAAAGATTTACAAGAAATAGAAGCCGGAAAAAATGCTGCCCTCGAAGTATTAATTCATAATTCTCGCGGAACTTATGACGGGCTTCCGCGTACCGCAGGTTGGGGTTATCCGGAACCTTATACGCGCGATTTAATGTTTTCCATCTTTGGTATTGCTATTTCCGATAATCAAGAATTACTCGAAAGTATTCGTAATGTACTGGAAACATTAGCAAAAAATCAAACTGAAAAAGGACATATTCCCTCGTTGGCGCATGATACCGACGATCGCGGTTCGAGTGATACAACACCTTTGTTTTTATTGGGTGTAGGTATATTTAGAAAAAAAACAGGCGAAACTAATTTTTTGCAGACTGCCGTTGAAAAAGCACTGACTTGGATGTCTTATCAAAGTCCATCTGATAGATATTTAGTAGCCCAACAACCCACAAGCGATTGGCGCGATGAGCAATGGGTTTTCGGATATGGTTTATTTGTAAATACTTTGGTTTACAGTTACCTCCGAATTTTTGGATTGAATGAAATAGCAGATAAAATGCACAAAGAAATGAGCCGATTTACGATTACAGGCGGCGTAATTCACAATCACGTACACGAAGGCTTAGTCGTAAAACATAAACCCTATTATGCGTTTTGGTCTTATAAAATTCACAGCAGCGAAAGATTCGATTTACTCGGCAACTGCCTTGCTATACTTTCCGGCATTGCATCGCCTTCGCGCGCCGATGACATGATTTCTTGGATTGAAGCAGAGTGTGCGCACATGAAAGAAAGAGGTGAATTAGCAGTTGATTTACCGCCAAATTTTTTTCCATATACTTACCCTAAAGATCCGGATTGGCACCCGCGTTATATTCAATTCAATAATCCGGGCGATTATCACAATGGCGGTATTTGGCCCTTTATCTGCGGCTTTTATGTTGCGGCATTAGTTGCAGCAAAAAGATATAAACTTGCCAAAGAAAAACTCATGGCACTTACGCATCTTGTAAAAACCTGTAATCATGAAAAGGTGGATTGGGGTTTCAACGAATGGATAAAAGCACAAACCGGAAAACCTATGGGACAAGATTGGCAAACATGGAGTGCCGCGCTCTATTTATATGCCGTGAAATGTGTGGAAGAGAAATGCACACCATTTTTTGATGAAATGCGGAATAGTAGTTAGTTATAAGTCATAAACTGTTCCAAACATGTAACAAAACAAATTTTGTAATTTATGACAACTTTTATTTTTTGGCAGCGGTGGCTTTTTTACAGTAGTTTATTATTCGCACTATTCGGAATCACTTTTGCAGTATATGGAAACAATTCGCTTTTTAAGCCTTATAACGACGCACTTGCTCATATTTTATTGAACCAAGAAACTCTTCCTGCTCAAGTAGAAACTTTTCGAGCATTTATATATGCACCATTAGGAGGAACGATTGCCTGTTGTTATATTCTACTTGCGTTCATTGCGAAGTACCCATTTAAAAGAAAAGAAAAATGGGCGCGTGACGCCATTTTGGTGGCTTTCGGTACTTGGATTGTTTTAGACTCGGCAGCGTGCTTATATTTTGGCGTTTATTTTCAAATATATTTAATTAATGCTTTCTCATTTCTGCAAAAAGCTTTGCCACTCATTTTTACTTGGAAATATTTCAAAAACGATTAAACTGAGCGTGAATTGTTAATATCGGTTGCCGAAAGTCTTTAGTAGTCGCAAGTTTGTTATAGAACAAACATTCAATGCTGCACTTGGCATCAGCGATTGTGTTCAATTTATTTTACGCACCGGTTATATAAAAAAATATCCCGCACCTGTTTCGTTGAGGCGGCCGATTGATAAGTTTGTGCCCACATAAAGGATTTCTGAAAAAACAATTCAAGCCAATGCAATTAAACGAAACGACAATAAAAAAAATCCTCATCACCGGAGCAACAGGTAATATTGGTATAGAAGTAATTGATTCATTGATCAAATTAAAACTTCATTCAAATATTATTGCCGGCGTTAGAGATTTGAAAACCGACAAAGAAAAATTAGGCAGCTATAAAATTGATATAGTAAAATTCGACTTTACAGATACTTCTTCCTTTCAATCGGCATTAAAAGGGTGCGACATACTGTTTTTATTGCGCCCTCCAAATATCAGTGAAGTGGAAAAATACTTTAAACCACTCATAAAAAAAGCAAGTGAAGCAGGAATCAAACATATTGTATTCTTGTCGGTACAGGGCGTTGAAAGAAGTAAAATAATTCCGCACTATAAAATTGAAAAACTGATTGTGGAAAGTAAAATTGCTTATACTTTTTTACGCCCTGCTTATTTCATGCAAAATTTTACGACTTCATTAAACGATGATTTAGTAAAAAAGAAAAAAATATTTCTTCCTGCCGGCAATTCTAAGTTTACGCTTGTTGATGTGCGAGATATTGGTGCGGTCGCAGCCGTGATACTTACAAATCCGGAAAGGCACGTAAATTCTGCTTATGAATTGACGAGTAATGAAAAACTTACTTTTAAAGAAATGGCTGTTAAGTTAAGTGAAGGTTTGGGCGAAGAAATCAAGTATGAATCGCCCAATCTTTTGAAATTTTACTTGGTAAAAAGAAAAGAAAAAATGCCTGCGATGTTGATATTCGTGATGATAATGTTGCATTACTTACCGCGTTTTCAAAAAGAACCTGCGATTACTCCATCCATCAAAGAATTAATCGGCGAGCAACCTATAACTTTTGAGCAATTTATCAGTGATAATAAAATGAAATTATGTCCGGACAAATAATTTATGAAAACCAAAACATCACGTAATATTCTTCAGTTTTTATTGGCTTTTCTTGGCATCGGCGCATTATTTGGCGGCGGTGTTTTAATAATTTCCCCGAGCGGTAAACTGATGGGTATGCCGCTTTCAATGTTAGCCAACTCTCCTTTTAAAGATTTTTTAATACCCGGAATTATTTTATTCAGCGTTTTAGGGCTCATTCCTTGTTTATTAGTATTAGCATTGATCAAAAATCGTGAAAATATGTTCGCCGAACAATTTAATTTCTTCAATGACATGTACCGGTCGTGGTCTTTCAGTATTTATATTGCTTTCGTGATTATCATTTGGATACAACTTGAAATGGTGTTTTTAAATGCCGTCAGTTGGTTACATACGTTTTATATGTTTTTGGCAATTTGTATAATTTTTGTTGCGTTGTTACCGTCTGTTAGAAATTTTTATAAAAAATAAAAAGTCCAAAATACTGAGGGGGTCCCTAAAAAGCACAAACGCTTGATTATTAAACCGATAGTCAAGCGTTTTGGCGTTAAAAAAGAGCCAAAATACTGAGGGGTGTGAATAGTGCAATTCTTTTCCATAATTGTGTAACGTTTCAATAGGCTAAACCACTCATTTTTGTACTGTCATGAAAATTATTTTACGCTTTAATTAAATGAAACTGATAAAACGATTTGTTAAATACGTCTTTATTTTTCATGCCAGTATTGCATTTATTTATTGGGTTTTTATCCGTCCTCAGAACAATAATTGGGGGACACCAGTCACGTAAAAGGACTTCACGATATTATAAAAAAATTTTGTATGGAAAAAGCTAATTCAAAAAAAAGTGCTTCCGATTTTAAGCCATTACAAAAATGCCCCACTGGCATTAAAGGGTTTGACGAAATTATGGAGGGCGGGCTTCCTAAAAATAGAACCACTTTAGTTAGTGGGAGTGCTGGCTCTGGAAAAACGCTTCTGGGGATTGATTTTTTAATCAATGGTGTCCTCCAATTTAAAGAGCCTGGTGTATTCATGTCCTTCGAGGAAACAGAA
>JAYTNA010000487.1:0-1067 GCA_043748865.1 Saprospiraceae bacterium | reverse complement strand
TATCACCTCATTGATTATGCTAAGTCTGTCTTTGATAATAAGTTTGTTTTCTTCTAAAAGTTGCTTTTTACCGGCATCATCCGAATAAATAATTTTTTCGATAACAATCAATATATATTCAAGAGACACGCTGATTTTTTTTAACTCGACTATAAATACTGCTCTGTCACCGGTAAAACTACCTGATAACTCTTGTGAATGAATAGCAGATAAATTCTTATAGGTTGAGTCTAATTTTTCAAATAATTGCTGCACCAACTGCAGCCCGTAAAAATGAAAATTTTGGATCACCTCCGGTTCTTCAGGTAAAAAACCGGCAGCACGTTCGTAAGAGCACAATGTTTGTTCGTCGGGTGATAAATTGGTTTCTTCATTTAATATTTTGCGGTAATCGCAAATGCCGCGTTGCATAATTGTATTGGTATCATCGTCGTAATTCATAAAGTCAAGTTTGTTGATTAGAGACGACGAAAGTTGAAACGCCGGGTCGAACGGAAAATGCGTGCGTCTGTATTTCAAGGACGCATCTAAGAAAAAATCTGTATTCAGGCTTATTATTTTATTAATGTCCAACCCGCCACGACTAATATTTCCGGCAGCCCATGTAACATCTACGGGATACCAAATATTGTTGATGCGCACTATATTCCAAGCATGAAGTCTTAAGAAAGATAAGTCCAAAGTATTTGCCCAACCATCTACAATGCGCGATGCAATCCCGCATTTTTCGCATAAAAACTTAAAAAGTGCGGCATAATCAGCACAAATCGCTTTTTTTTCTTTGAAAATAGTTTGTACATTTTGTTCGAGACTGGCGGTTTCTAAATGCGTTTGCTCAGCGCTGTCGTATTCTATATTAACTGCCAGCCAATAAAAAATAAACCGGACGCAATCATATTCATTGTCTGTATGAGTTTTTATATAATTTGCTAAATCGCTCGGAGAATCGAGCGCGTAACTCGGTACTGTCACCACTTTCCGGATTACATCAGTGGAAGATATGAAACGTCGTGTCGTATCTTTATTTATTTGAGCCGTCAGGCAGGTACATAAAAAAAGACCTGTGA
>JAYTNA010000486.1:0-4620 GCA_043748865.1 Saprospiraceae bacterium | reverse complement strand
GATTTGTTATCGGGATTGTTCAAACTTTCAATCGTTTCGCTGACTTTTCCGGCGATGCTGTTTACATCAATCGGTTCGCCGCGCATGGAAAGTTTATCGGCTGCTGTTTTTGCTTGAGGCATGATTATCATCAAAACGAAATAAAGCAAAACACTCGAGCCGCCGAGAAACATCATAATAACAAACGCCAATCGAATCCAGATCGGGTCTTCTATACCGAAATAAGCCGCTAAACCGGAACATACACCACCTACTACCTTATTATCCATATCGCGCATCAATCTTTTACCGGGGTTAAAACCTGTTGGAGAGCCTGTACCTGTACCGGTATAAGTTTTTTTATCGCTTGTCGTGCGCGATTTAGCTGATGTATCATTAATAGATTCCGCACCGAAATCTTCCGGTTTTCCCATCACGCTGATAGCATTTTTAACGTCTTGCGTGCCGGCAATAATGCGCTTGTTCATGCCCTCGCTCATGAGTTCACCCATACGATTTTCAATATCGTGCATAATTTCTTCGTAACCTTCGCTTTGTTTGAAGTGGTTGTGTAGGGCTTGTAAATAATTCTCAAGAATTTTATAAGCTTCATCATCCATTGTAAATGGCATTCCGCCGAGATTAATATTTAGAACCTTGTTCATTTTATTTAGGTTTTTCACAGGGCTTTGCCCTGTGTTGATTGATTACGGGCTGTCAGCCCTTGTTGATTTTTTAATTCTTATTTTAGGGCGTTGCCCTATTTTATTTTTATAGAGCATTGCTCTATTTTATTATCGTAAGGCTTCCCGGCCTATTTTTTTTATACCCAATACCTAAAACCTAATACTCATTATTTCGTCGGTTGATAATTTACTACATTGTTCACCGATTGTGTAAACTCGTACCAATCGGTTTTTATTTGTTGTAAATATTCATAACCGGTGTCGGTGAGTTTGTAGTATTTACGCGGCGGTCCGGTTTCCGATTCTTTCCAGGTATAGGTAAGATAGCCGGTGTTTTTTAAGCGCATGAGTAACGGATATAAAGTACCTTCGACGATATCCATGCCGGTGCTTTCGAGTCCTTTTTTTATATCGGACGGATATACGTCTTCATGTTCCGATATAATGGCGAGTACGCACAACTCAAGAACTCCTTTCCGCATTTGCAATTTTGCATTGTCTGTTATCATTATTTTTATTTACGGTTTTATTTTCTTTTTATTAATTTCATGCTTTTTTGAACCACATAGGCACATAGTTGACATAGCTCACATAGTTTTCTTAATTCTTAATTTTTAATTCTTAATGCGCTTACCTGTTTTAATGTATCACAGAGTATCAGAAATTAATTCCGATGCTTTAACCGTTTCTGTCGCTCAACTTGAAGAGCAAATGCGTTTTGTTGTATCGCAAGGTTACGAGTGTGTGACACCGGAACAAGTTTTAAACTTTCTTAAAAATAAAATCCCTTTGCCGAGTAAACCAATTTTAATTTCTTTCGATGATGCACATGTTTCTTTTCAAAATTTAGCTTTACCGATTTTAAAAAATGCCGGCATCAATAAGATTACGTTGTTCGTAGCAACCGATTTAATCGGTTCTAATCATCCGGATTGCGGAGAAATTATGTCACTTGAACAAATTAAAAAATTAGATTTTACCGTTGTTGAAACTGCATTACATTCTCATCGGCATCAAAATTTCAAAACCTTATCGCTCGATGATATGCGTAAAGATTTGCAAGAACATATTTCTTTTTTAAAAAAAAATGATTTGCCGTTTTCGGCGGCTTTTGCATATCCTTACGGCGGTTATCCGAAAAATAAAATTCATTTACAAAATTTAAAAGAACTTTTTTCCGGTTTCAATATTGAATTAGCATTTCGTATCGGCAACAGAATAAATCATTTGTCTGATACAACGGATTTATTTACACTTAACCGAATTGATATTCGCGGTTCCGAATCTTTTTTCAAATTTAAAATGAAATTGAAATTTGGAAAAATATTTTAGTTGGTTAGTTAGTTGGTTGGTTTGTTAGTTAGTTTTAAAATTTAACTAACCAACTAACCAACTAATTAACTAATTAACTAACCAACTAATTAACTAACCAACCAATTAACTAACCAACCAACCAAATAAATATGACACAAAGATACGCTCATTACTTACTACCTTGCAATACATAATACTTTACGTTGGTCGTTTCTTTTTTTACTTTCGTCGAATTTGTTTATAGTTTTTTTCTATGGAAGAAGATTTAAAGTAAAAAATCACAACTATCTTTGTAGTAATGTACAATTTAATTATTAAAAACCCTTAACCTTTGCAACTTTCAATTGACTTCTAAACTGCAAGTTACCGTTATCATTACCACTTTTAATGAAGCACACAATATTGAAGCGGCTTTATTGAGTGTTGTTAATTGTGCCGATGAGATAATCGTAACGGATTCTTTCAGTGTGGATGGTACGTTTAAAATCATGCAAAATAAATTTCCGATCGTAAAATTATTACAACGCGTCTATAGCGGACCGTCTAACCAAAAAAATTGGGCGATACCTCAAGCAAAAAATATTTTTGTACTTTTAATGGATGCCGATGAACGAGCGACACCGGAAATGTGGCGGGAAATTGAAAGTATTTTAAACCATCCGGAAACAAGTTCCGATGCGTATTGGATCGGCTTCACGCATTTTTTTCTTGGACAACAGGTACGGTATTCCGGTTGGCAAAACGATAAAACGATTCGGTTTATTCAACGCGATAAATGTCGTTACAACGACAACCGTGTGCATGAAGAAATAATAATGGAAGGGTTGAATATCGGATTTTTTAAGTCGAAATTTTTGCATTATACTTTTAAAGATGCTATTCATTTTGTAAGTAAACAAGTGCGATATGCACAATGGTCTGCTGAAGATCACGATGCCGATACTCAAAAAATAACTTTATATCATTTGGCATTAAAACCTTTTTTTCGTTTTTTTAAACATTATATTATTAAACTCGGATTTTTAGACGGGAAAGTAGGATTGATTATCAGTTCCGTCGCTGCTTGGTCGGTATTTATGCGCTATGTTTTTTTGTTGGAGAAAAGAAAATTTGATAAATGATACATGTTGAATGATGAATTTTCGCGGAACGGTTTTTATAACTTGAAATAATTTACCGCATCTTCCACAGTTTTTTTATCGCTGCCGATAAAAATTTTATCACCGGCAATAATCACCGGACGTTTTAGGAAAGTATAATCTGATATAATATAAGTGCGATAATCTTTTTCGGTGAGCGTTTTATCTTTTAATCCCAAATCTTTATATTTCTGAGATTTTCTGCTGAAGAGCGTTTCATAACTTCCTGTTTTTTCTGCAAGCGCATCTAATTCATCCGGCGTAATGTGTTGCTTTTTTATATCTTGCAGTTCGCAACCGGCACACGCGTTAGTTGCTTTTAATATTTTTCGACAAGTATCACAAGTGGAAAGGTAATAAACTTTCATTTTAGATTTTGGATTTTGGATTTTAGAATTACACTCAAATGGCTTAAATCCCAAATCGTAAATCTAAAATCTAAAATCGGTTTATTCAATTAGTCCGCGTCCTTCTTTCACGATTTTATTTTCCTCTTTTAATTGCTTCATGATTTTATCTAAAATACCGTTGACGAAATCTTTACTTTTGTCAGTCGAATACATTTTAGATACATCAACGTACTCATTAATCGTCACTTTAGTCGGAATACTCGGAAAGCCAAGTAATTCGCACACTGCCATTTTCATTAAAATCATATCCACGGCAGCGACGCGATCGGAATCCCAATTTTGTAAAATAGGTTTAATAATTTCTAAAACTTCTTCATCGCGTTTATAGGTTTGTACGAGTAATTTTTCACCAAAATCAAAAGTTTGTTTGTCTTCATCACTGAAACCGTCAATCATCAATTCGTCGGAAGGCATGGCTTTAATTGTTTTTTTCATTGCGCCTTCTATCAAAGTATCGTCGTCAATCCAAGACATCGAAAAATCTTCCATTGTTTCCAAAAAGTTTTCTTCGTTGGATAAAAAACGGTATAAATCTATCAAAATGTTTTTGTGGTCAATATCCGTAGGCAGCTCGAGCGTCAAATACTTTTGATAAATATCAGTCTCCAAAAATTTTTGGTACATTAACCGCGTCGTATCGCGTTGTTTATCGGGGTCGTACTGAATAAAAGAATAAGATCGCAACGCTTTTTTGTAACGCCCGCTATTGATGAAGCCTTGCAAAATATCATTTTCATAAAGCGTGGGCGTGAATTTTTTATCGTCATCGCTCGGCGTAAATTTTGCCTGCCGCAAATTATAATCTTTTACGGCGTAGTGCGCCACTTCAATGTACTGATACAAATTAAATACATAAAGTTCTAAAGTCTTTTTACCGTAAGTTTGGAAACGACGTAAAAGATCATCGAGTGTCAAATCGTTATCGCGACTTTTCGCATACAGTAACTGCATAGCTTTGATGCGAATATGGCGGCGTGAGAGCATAATTAGCTTTGAGCTTTGAACTTTGAGCTTTGAACTTTGAGCTTTGAACAGTCAAATAAAAATAACTTGACAGCTCAATGCTAAATGCTAACAGCTCAAAGTTATTTA
>JAYTNA010000485.1:0-5643 GCA_043748865.1 Saprospiraceae bacterium | reverse complement strand
TGCCGGTTGCTGTTGCGGTGCAGAGTAATTGCGTTGCGATTGAGCCGGTGTAGAATAACCATTTGAATTACTATTCGGTACGCTGCTCATTCTCGTCGGACGATCATTCGGATAAGAACGTGATTGCGTTGAATTCGGTCCGGTATTATTTTGCGGTGCGTAACCATTATTCAAAACGCGGTTATTGCGGTTTGAACTTGGCGACGTTGTTTCCGAAGGTACTGTCGTATAATTACCCCGTGTCGGTTGCGTAGCAAAGCGAGACGTGTTATTAGGCGTTACACGATTATTAGTATTATTCTGAACTGCGTTATTATTAGCACCAAAACGATTATAAGTTGCCGAACTTGTGCCGGCACCTCTTAAACCTGTGGGGCCGATTGGTTCACTCAAGCCTGTGGTGCGACGTGTACCGTAAACAACACCTTTCGGATTTGTACTCACACCCGAACCGTGTACATAAGTAGATGAATTGCCATTGTAGTATGCATAAGAATAGCGACTTCCGGCGTAGTAACTATTGAAACCATAACCGCCACCATAGTACGACGGATAAAAACTTGAATAAGAGTTGTAACAATAAGGAGAAAAAGGACTCCAAACATTACTGTTATAATAATTGTAGCCGCCATAAAAACGATTACCCCAACCGCCACTAAAAGCAAACGGATTCAACCAACTCCATCTGTCCCAAAAACCAAAAGGTGAGTAAGATACTCGGAATGTCGGTGCGTAGGAGTAATAATTATTATAATAATTCGGATCGTAGTAATAATTGTCCACGTAAGCATTATCGTAATAACCAAAGCCGGAATACGGGCGGTGGAAGCGTTGAATGCGAGAAGCATAACCATAATCATCGTATTCGTCCCCATATTCATAATATTCGCCGGAACCGTTACCGTCATTGTATTGACTGTTATAAGACTGATTATTTTGATTTTGGCTATATTGTTGATTCTGATTATTGTACTGGTTGTTATTATTATATGACTGTTGCTGCGTTTGCTGCGGGTCGTAGCTTTGAACTTGCGGTTGTGTACGAGAAGGTCGGGCAGTTGTTGTACTGTTCGGACTTTGTTCGTAATAAATGTCATCTTGAGCATGTAACGCAGTGAACGATACCATTGTCAAAATTAATAGAAAAAATGTATGGCGGAACATGATATAAATTGATTTGAGAAATAAAGTAATTTTAATGCCGAATTGCGATATAAAGGTACGGGCATTATTTTTATTGCGTTGTTAAAATTATCAAAAATATAATGTAAAAAGAGTTAAAATTTCCCTAAGGAACACGAAATAGAAAAAATATCAGACTATAGTTATTCTTTTGCCGTGATACCGCCTATCTTTTTCATTAAATATTACCGATATCCGCTTTAAAAGATAGTCAGTCTGATAGAAAAATAATTACGCCTACTCCGGCATTTTATTTATTTCTCACTCCTTAAAGTAACAAATATTCAAACTGCAAAATTAAAGTGCCGCCTACTAATGCGAAATGTAAAGCCTCGGCGATGCCGTTTGAAAAACGTTGAAACAAAAAAGCGATAAAAATACTGAGTGGTAAAACAACTACCAACAAATGATCAAGACCCGGATGAGGCACTGCAAAAACCGTCAAACCGCTTACCAATAATAACCAATACAAAACATTGAAACATTTTTGAACAGATAATGTTTTTTGAGCAAACAGCGATCCGCTGACAAATATGCCCGCCAAAATAAGTACACCTATCATCGCTAATTTGATATAGGTCGTGGCATTCGTTTGCGGTGCAAAACTTATCTGGCCGAAATTATTATAAAAATCAATAGAAAACAACGGCAGTTTATCATACCAAAATAAATACACACACAACAAAAAACACGGCAA
This sequence comes from Saprospiraceae bacterium, assembly GCA_043748865.1. Classification (GTDB taxonomy): domain Bacteria; phylum Bacteroidota; class Bacteroidia; order Chitinophagales; family Saprospiraceae; genus JAAFJT01. Next base: position 3,764 of record JAYTNA010000485.1, on the reverse strand, counting down.
ACCGGCACCCAATAAAAGGATTAAAATATCTCTAAAACGCATACCCAACATGATACCTAAACCGATAATTCCCCATACAATTAATAAAATATAGGAATAGTTGAACAAAATTGCCAAGCCTAACCAAAATCCGATGTCGAATATATTGCCTGCAACAGAAGCATTACCTTTATAAATATCGAGCATATAGTAAACCGAAAGTATCAAAAAAGTATTGCTCAGCAATACGGGTGAAAGCGTCAAGAAATCAGGTATCATACTGGCTAACAAACAGTAAAATAAACCGGGTAATAGACTGGCTTCGCGTACCAACCTAAATTTTAGGACAATGATATTAATAAATGTGGCTTGAAAAAACACCAAAATCAAAGCGGCAAACTGCGCAGCTTTGCTGTCCGGTGGCAATTCGTTGTATAACCATTCGGAAAGTAAACTTTGTCCGCTTATTTGTATGTGACTCGGATGTATAAAAATACTCAGCCGAACAATACATAAGTAAAGCAGCAGCAAAATGTTCCCAAATAGTTGATTCGTTCTGAATAATGCTAACATAAGATGCTGTTTAATATCAAGTCGCGAAACTACTAATTAAATGAACAATGAACAATGAATAATGAAAAATAAACAAAACATTGTTTGTTTTTCATTATTCTTTATGCAATTAATTTTGAACTTTTCATTACCAAAAATGATTTAGTTGAAAGTAAAAGGTAGAAAGTAGAAGGTGATAAAGTATTTCTACTTTTTACCTTCTACTTTCTACCTTTCTACTTTCTACTTTCAATTAAATCATTATGTTAGATTATTTACTGCGCGGACGTAAACAGATTATTGCTTTTTTTGTTATCGGTTTTTTTGCCGCAATTTATTTTATTTCAACGCTACACTTTTCATTCGATTTCGAACAGTATTTTCCGCAAGGCGACCCGGATTTGCAATTTTTTCAAACATTTATCAAAAATTTTGAAACCGACGATAATTTTTTGCTTGTGGGTGTCGGCAACAAAGGCGGTATTTTTGAACAAAAATTTTTACAAAAATTCGATAGCCTTACAGAAAATTCCGTCAATCTGCCATTTGTACGCAATGCGCAATCACTCACAAAAATTCAATTACCTGTAAAAACTTTTTTGGGCGTGTCTGCAGTGCCGGTTTTGCACATTGACGATACGACGCGATATGAAGAAGACAAACAAAAAATTACGCATGACCCGCGCTTCGTTAAAAATTTTATTTCCGAAGACGCTGCTTCTACCGTTCTTTTTCTGAAAACAAAAGACAGATTAACGCTCGATGAGTCGGAAGTGATGATGAAGAGTTTAGATTCTTTGATGCGCACTTATAATTTTTCTGAATATCATTATCTCGGCCGCGCCAATTTTCAAAAAGAATTGGTGTGGATGGAAAAACGCGAAGTCGCTGTTTCAACGTTTGTTGCAGCTATTTTAGTAGCAATTATTATTATCGTTTTATTTCGGCGGTGGCGGACAATGGTATTGGCATTGCTTTCGATTGGTTTTTCGATGCTGTTTTTTTTCGGCATTCTCGGTATTTGGGGACGCGAATTGAGTGCGATGGCAGCACTTTATCCGGTATTGATGGTGATTATCGGCACGTCAGATTTTATTCACATGCTCTCAAAATATATTGATGAGTTGCGTTTCGGACATTCAAAAGACGAAGCAATGCGACTTACTGTCAAAGAAATCGGTTTGGCAACTTTAATGACTGCCGTAACAACTGCCGTCGGATTTGCCACTTTGGTCACGAGTCGCGTTGGTCCTATACAAGATTTTGGCATTAATGCAGCTGTCGGCGTAATGGTGGCTTATGTGACGGTTTTATTGTTTACAACAGCAATACTGCCGTATTTTTCTGCAGAACAATTACAACAAGCATCGAGCGGTGCAGCATATATTGAGCGTTTTATGGAATGGGTGTATCGTTTTACAAAAATGCGTGCACGAACAATTGCAGTGGTTGCGGTAGCAATTTTAGGCATTTGTATTTACGGCACATCGCTCATCACGACGAATTACAACATCATGGGTAATATGCCGCGCGGACAAAAAGTAACCGAAGATTTTAGTTTTTTTGAAAAAGTTTTTTCCGGTTTTCGCCCCTTAGAGTATGCCGTATTTGCCGAAAACGGTCGGCGTATAGATGATTTGGATGTATTGAAACAAATTGAAAAAGTAGAAAATAAATTGGCGCAACAACCGGCTATTCGTTCCGTCACCTCACCGACAATTATTTATAAAAGCTTGAATCAAATGAACAACGGCAATCGCTCCGAAGCATATAAATTGCCGGATGATTCGCTGCAATTCGCCGATTTTAAACGCATGGCAACTCAATTGCCTAAAGCAACTACTAATATTTTGCAATCGAAAGACGGTACGAAAGCACGCATCGCCACGCGCATTTTAGATTTGGGAGCTGATTCGGTGATGGCTGTCGGTGAAAATATGGATAAATGGATTGCAAACAATACCGATAAAAATTTGGCAACTTTTCGGCGCACGGGTACCGGTTATATCATTGATAAAAATGCGATGTACGTGCGTGCCGATTTAGTAGAAGGTATTTTTTGGGAAGTAGGTTTGATTGCACTTTTGATGGCATTCATGCTGCGCAATGTGCGCATGATTTTTATTTTCCTGATTCCGAATTTATTTCCTTTGATTTTTGCCGGTGCATTAGTCGGTTATATGGGTGTGCCGCTCGATGCGGGTATCTCGATGATTTTCACCGTCGTGTTCGGCATTGCAATTGACGATACGATACACTTTTTAAGCACCTTCAATATCAATCGCGGCAAAGGAGAAACTGTTGATGAAGCCTTGCATACTACACTCATTGAAACCGGTAAACCGGTATGTATTACTACTATCATATTATTTTTCGGATTCTTGGTAATGATTTTTTCCATTCATCCGCCGTCTGTGACTATCGGAAAAATTATCGCTGTCACCCTCGTTACAGCTTTGATGAGCGATTTATTTATCAATCCGATACTCTTGCGTTGGTGGATTCGGGATAAAAAAGTGAAATTATATTCAGGACAATTGGCGCTGAGTGATGAAAGCAATCTGACACTTTAATGATTCTTATCGGATAAAGTTTTCATTTTTTTTCAAATACCGCAATAGCATTCATTGCCTATCGCGGTATTTTTATTGTCTTAAAGATGTATTTTTAGAATTATAATAATTGACTTGCTTTTTTTCAAAAAATAATCTTGCAGACGTACGCTTTTTCAAACAAGTGCATTTGGCGTGAAAAGATTGTTTAAAAAAGCCGTTAGGCTTTAAATATTGGTAGCGGCCGATTTCAATCCGCCGTAAAATCGAAAAAAAAATTTGAGTTCCGTAGGAACGGTATGTTTTTAGAACGCGCAAATATATGTCGTTCCTACGGAACTTTAAAAACCGAGCTTAATTGACGGCGAATTAAAATCGGCCGCTACCAATATTTTATGCCTACGGCATTTTAGCGCAAACTCGTATTTCAAATTTTAAAAAGTGTACGCCTGCAAAAAAATAATTTTTGTAAAAATTAAAAAAAATAATAATTTTATTTTTTGTTTCAATTTGTTATTTTATATTTGTCTTGAATAATCAGATCAACCAAAAATAAATATTATGCTTTTAAACAAAACACAATTATCACACTGCAACACTGCAACACTGCAACACTGCAACACTGCAACACTGCAACACTGCAACACTGCAACACTGCAACACTGCAACACTGCAACACTG
>JAYTNA010000484.1:0-1314 GCA_043748865.1 Saprospiraceae bacterium | reverse complement strand
CAATGAAATAATTTTTTCCGCGTAACACACAAACAGCAACGGGTGCTTGTTCCACCAAAAGTCGGAACCTCTCTTCACTTGCTTTTATCATTAAAGCCAATTTTTTTTCTGCGGCATATCGTGCCTCGATTGCTTTTTTTAAAATCACCTGCTCGGTTACTTCATACGCAATAATTGTAACGCCGGAAATTGTTTCATCCGCTTCCAAATAAGGTTGGTAAACAAAATTAAAATACGCATCTTCCGTATTGCCGTCGTGCATCAACTCAACAAGGAATTCATTGCCATAAAACGGAATGCCGGTCGTATAAACTTTATTAAGTAAATCGGGGAATGGTGTATCAACAATCTCCGGTAAAAATTCAAAAATGGATTTTTGTTCTACTTCATTTCCTTTTCTCCACATTTTTTTGATGCTGTCATTGGCAAGCGTAACCACCATGTCCTTGCCTTTCAATATGGCAAAAGCAAACGGCGATTTCATGAGCATCAAGTTGTAGCGCTTTTCACTGTCTTCCACCAATTTCAATGCTTTTTTCTCAAAATCAAGTTGTTCAATTAAAGCTTGGTTTTCAGTAACATCTGCGGCACGTTGTAAAATATATTTCACATTATTGTTTGCGTCAAAAATAGGCGATTGAATTGATTTCCAATACTTCGACTCAAATCCGCCGCCCTCCGATGCCGGTTTCTGAATATCATATTTTATTACAGGTATATTTTGGATTGTTTTAGTTTTAATTACATGATTAAACGAAGCTCTGAGAATACTTTCTCCGTCAGCAGAAATATCATTCGGGTTATCCGGAAATACATCAAAAACATAGCGTCCTACAATATTTTCTCTCACAGTTTTTGTGCTGCGAAAATATTCGTTTGAAGCTGCCAATATAATGAATTGCGTATCCATCACGACAATCATTTCTGATGACTGTTCAAAAAATGCTTTATAATCTATCATGTTCAATAGTTTTATTTCTATCCGATTAAAAATCCGCCTTAATTCCAAAATGTCAAAATTACAAAAATAAAATTGATTTAGCGTTTGCTCAATATTTTATTCATAGATTTAGTTTCCGAGAACAAAAAAAACGGTAAAATTTCAAATGCCACATATTTATTCGCGCACATTTTTAGTTTAGTAGTAAATTTGGGTTTTAAAATTAAATTTCAAGAAGAGAAAAATTTGAAATTGCAAATCCAAAAATTGAGCGTTTAAGTTTGTTTATAAAAAAAATTACTTAGTTTTGTGAAAAAATTATTGAGAAATGGCAACAGCAACGGCAGTTATTGAAAAAAATATTTTGAAACCAT
>JAYTNA010000483.1:0-8463 GCA_043748865.1 Saprospiraceae bacterium | reverse complement strand
CGCGACCTGTCCCTACAAAAAATTAAAATTTCGCGCCGTTCAAATGTGTATGGGTCGAGACCTGTCAGTACAAAAATTATGCTCTCGCGCCATTCCATTAAAATGTTATTGACGATTCGTATTAAGCAATGAAAAAAATTGTTCATTTTTCTTTATTCATTGTTAATTCCTTAACTCATTTCCGGCAAGGTAAAACAAAAAGTAGAGCCTTCTCCAAGAACAGATTCCACCCAAATTTTTCCACCGAATTGACGTACTATTTTCTGACAAATAGATAAGCCGATGCCGGTACCTTCATATTTTTCTCGGGCGTGTAGGCGTTGGAAAATTATAAAAATTCTATCCAAATGCTGTTTATCAATGCCGATGCCGTTATCTTTTATTTTAAATAACAGGAAACGATCATTAAATTTTTCGGCAGAAATAGTAATGTGTGGCGCAACATCAACGCGGCGAAATTTTATCGCATTACTGATAAGATTTTGAAAAAGTTGGGCTAAAAGTGAAAGCGACGCCCGCACGACGGGTAAATTATCGAAAACAATAGTAGCGTTAGTTTCTTCTAAAACTATTTTTAAGTTGGTCATGGCAATATGCACCACATCGTTGGTGTTCACCGGTTCCGGTTGAATGTTTGTTCTGCCGATAACGGCATATTGTAAAAGTGCGTCGAGTAAAGCACTCATGCGCGTCACACCTTCACTGATGAATCGAAACGGTGCCGCCGTTTCTTGTTTATTTTGCGAAGCATATTGTTGTTGAATAATTTGCGTAAACGATCCAATCATGCGCAAAGGCTCTTTCAAATCGTGTGCAGTAATATAAGCAAATTGTTGTAATTCGGCATTTATTTCACGCAATTGTTCATTTTGTTGTTCAATTTGGTAAGTTTTTTCCAATAAAATAGATTGATACTGATTTTCGCGCAAAAGTTCTTCTATGCGTCGTTGTTTTTCATTCAGAGAATAGCGTATTTCTAAATCTAAAGCGTGCATTTTGCGTTGCATTTTCAGATAATCTGCTTGGCGCTGCGCATAAATTTTTTGCGCACGAAAAGCTAAATCGAAACGCTTTTCTTCTTCAAAAGCATTTGCCAATAAAGCAAAACCGCGCAATTCGGTACTATCATCAATCACACGTCGAGCAGCAGCGATTCCTTTAATGGCGAAATAATTGCCTTGTTTCACTAATTGACGTTTAAACGCAATTTGCGCAACATTCAAAAAATGAATAGACCTGCCCGGAATATTTATCCTGCTAACGGCAATAATTTCTTCCGCCAATTGTTCATGTTCAACAGCTTCCTCAAAACGATTCAATGCCAACAATGAACGGCATATCAACGCGTGTGCGTGCGCCGAAATTTCTGTAAAATCAAATTCTTGCGCCAACTTCAAACCTTGTTTCAAATGAAAAAGCGAAGCAGCATATTGTTCACTCGCAAAAGATAGATTGCCGATATTCAAATGCACTGCTGCACGCGTGGGTGCGTCAATAATATCTTTATAGTCGCGTAAAACATCGTTGTAGCGTGTTTGAGCGGCATCATAATTGAATAAATTGGCGTAGATTGTTCCGATATTTATTAAACAACGTGCTGCATGATGATGTGCTTGTACAGATCGGCTTTTTTCATACGCCTCCATAAAAAGCGATAGCGCTTCTTTATAATCGGAAGAAATACTCAACAAAACTGCTTTACAGATGAGTGCTAAAATTTCTTTGCGTACATCGTGTTGCCGGCGACTTAATTCCAATAAAGGTGTATGATAAAGTTCTATTTTATCGAAGGCTTGGCGTTGTAAATAAGTATCGGTAAGGACGTAAAGAATATCTAATTTCAGTGTAACAATATCATTATCATTATCATTTTGTACAATATCCCACGCCTGCTGCAAAAGTTGAACCCCTGCGAAAGAAACAGTGTGTCCGTCAAGCAATAAATCATTAGACATGAGTTGCCGCACACGACTCAAAATCGAATCTCGACCGATATTGCCTTCATTAAAAACCGGATTTCTTTTTGCCGTGTCAGTGATTTTATTTTGTAATTGCATTGAAATTAGTAGTTGTATTTCGTTTTGGTTGATGTTGAGTGATAAACCAATAAACCAATTATTATACCTTTTTTAATAATTTTTTTTTCGAAAAGAAATACTAAACCCAATAAGGTATTTTTATTTATTCTCGAAAATTCTGAAAGCATATAAAATAAAATATTTTTTCAAAAATAATCCAAAATTAAATGATTTTAGCTATTTGATTTATTGTTTTCATAAAATTTAGGTAATAAGCATGAAAAAAAAATGCAAAATCGGATTAACGCCGGCATAAAACGCTTCTCAAAAAAATATCTATAAAAGGTATATGTTAAGTATGATTTTTTTTTAAATTGATGATCCGGTTTAACGAAAAAAATTAAACTTTCGTGGTGTTTGTACGTAAAAAGGGTAAAGACTTTATACTTCACTACCACAAGCCATGAATTGTTATCAAAAATTAATTTTTTTATGTGTTCTTTGTATCTATGCACAAGCAACGTGTATTGGACAATGTATTGATGGCGACTGCCTCAACGGTTTCGGTAAACGTTGGTTTAAAAAACGCGATACAGTTTTGTACGTTGGGCAATTTAAAAATAAATATCCGGATGGCGACGGTACGGCGACTTATCGCAACGGTAAACGTTACGAAGGCCAATGGTTTCATGGAATGTGGCATGGCAACGGCAAATTAATTTTATCGGACGGACAAGTAATTGCCGGTATTTGGGAAAACAGCCGATTGAAACATGCTACCGAATTAATTGCATCTCCCGTCGAAAACGTTTTATTAGCTTCCGAAAGTAATTCGTCGGCAATTGATCCTATCCATACACCCATAAAAGAAAACAGCCGACCATTTGAAGAACCGCGTTACAGTACAAATATACCTGTTGAACCAATACGACACAATCCGATAACTGATAGTAATGCGGACGCAGAAAAAAACGCGTCGAATTGGAATGTAGTTTCTAAAGTTCCTGAAATTTGGGCATTAGCTGTAGGTGTGGCAGAATATGAAAATCCAAATATTCAAACATTAAAATATCCGGACAACGATGCTTTCAAAATGTTTGCTTTCTGGATGTCGCAACAAGGAGGTTCGCTCGACGACGATCATGCCCGCGTTATTGTTGATGATGCCGCCACAAAAAAAATGGTGTTGAACGATATGAACGCGCTATTTTCAAAAGCCGGCATAGACGATATGGCAATTTTTTTCTTTTCAGGTCATGGATTAGCCGGTGCTTTTCTCACACACGATTACGACGGTGCCGAATTGCAATTGCGACACCGCGAGATAAATGCAGTAATGTCAAAATGTATCGCGCGACATAAATTAATTATTGCAGATGCTTGCTTTGCCGGCAGCTATATCGCATCGAAAGGGGTGCCAATTAAACCCGAAGCCGGTACAATGTCAGACAGGTTTTATAGTGAAATACAAAAATCGGAAACAGGTACGGCTTATTTTTTATCGTGTTCGCCCGATGAAGAATCCCTTGAGGTCAATACTTTTCACGACAGCGTTTTCACGCATTTTGTTTTAAAGGGATTGAAGGGAGCTGCGAACACAAACGGTGATAAAATAATTACTTTACAAGAATTGTATAATTATGTAAAAGCAAATGTTACTGTTTACGCAAAAAGTCTCGGCAAACAACAAACACCGATATTAAAGGGGAATTACGATCCGAATATGCCGGTTTCGGTGTTGAAATGAAACCTTTATAAAATTAAAAGATGCCCAAGATTTAATTATCATCTTGGGCATCTTTTAATTTTATAAACATGATAGAAAGAAAAAATATTTAATCCAAAGACCGTCCTTCACGCGAAGCAGCATTGACAAGTCCCGCATATTCCATCGGCGAAAGACCATCTAAACAAAATGGCAAAGGATTGACGAGACCGCCGTTAAAATGTACTTCGTAATGACAGTGAGGACCGGTTGATGCTCCGGTTGAACCAACAACACCGAGTCGCTCACCTTTTTTTATTTTCTGCCCTTCTTTAACGTCAATGCGCATCATGTGTCCGTAAAGTGTTTTATAACCGTAACCGTGATTAATTATGACGCAATTGCCATAACCGCCATTATCTCTACCGGCTTTTTCTACGAATCCATCACCCGTAGCTTGTATTGCTGTGCCGGAAGCAGCAGAAAAATCCATGCCTTTATGAAATTTTCTGACGTGATGAATCGGATGCACGCGCCAGCCGAAACCGGAAAGTGCTTCCAAACATGAGTGCAACATATCTTCGCGTACCGGTTTTATACTCGGAATAGAAGCCAACATTTTTTCTTTATCTGCCGCCATTTTCATTAACGTGTCTAACGAGCGGGATTGAACGGCTAATTGTTGCGAGAGTTTTTCAACTTTATCTTGCGTCTTAACGATATTTTCAGTCGTCGGAAATTTTACCAAATCAAACAACCTGTCGTGACCACCCGTTCCGCCGTTCCAAATCGAAGCATCAATCGGACTCATGTTGAACATCATGCGATACAAATGCGCATCACGCGATTGCAATGATTGTAAGGCACTACCGTTAACCTCCGATTGTTTTTCTAAAGTTTTGAGTTTGAACGTCAATTGATCAATCTCTTTTTCTTTTGTCTTGACGATAGCGGAAGGAAACATACGTTGCCATATCGGAGCCAGTAATAAAACTGAGACTATAATAGCGGAAAACAACCCAAAAACTTTGAGTGCGCTTTCTTTCCAACTTGTTTCAATTTTCTCGTATTGTAAAGTATGCTTGTTGTAAGTAAATTTTTCTTTCATGCGACAAATTGTTAGCGCAAGTTCTGCTGGTTTTGTAAGATTTTAATGAATGTGTCGTGTTCTATTCAAGGCGAAAATAATGCGCATTTCTTATTTAACCTTAATTTATTAGTCATAATTTTTTTTTAATTGGTTTTTTAACGAAATTTTAACACATTTTAACGAAATTAGAAAATTGTGACGGTACAAATTAATGAACAATGAATAATTAACAAAGAACAATCTCTTGCTAAAAATTGATTGTCAATAATTTGTGCGAAACAAAACCGACGTTTATTTGCATTCAGCTACTTAATTTATTTTGCATTCAATCGGCATAAAAAAAGAGACCACGTGGTGTGGTCTCTTTAAAATCAAAAAAACAGCATTTATATTAAATTCCCAAAACGAGACTAATTTTTTTAATTTAAAGTAGAAAGTAGAAGGTAGAAAGACTCATCGATTATCTTTTATCCTTCTACTTTCTACCTTCTACTAAAAACTACTTATCGAGCCTATACAACTTATATTTTTCAATAACAGTTTGCACATCTTTTAAAAAACTCTCCGAATTATCTGCATACCCAAGTTGTTGCAAATTTTTCAACCAAGTTTTATAATTAGTTGTACCGAGTTGCGTTAAACCGGAAAATTTGCCAGTGGTTAAATACAAACTATGATCTCTGAAACTCAACCAAGCATTATCGTATTTTCTAAACTTTAAATTGTCGTAGCTGTCTGTTCCGGCTTTCCAATCGTTTGTTGCCAACAAGTCGAAATGATTATTGCTGCCTGTACTGCGTTCGCTCGTACCCGCTTTACTTTGCATAACTGCGATAGATAAAGTAATACTTGCCGGAATACGGAATTTTTTTTGCTCATTCACCGCCACTTGAGCAAATCGTTTTAAATAAGCCAATTTGACGGACTCCGGAATATTTTTTTCGTTTTTAGTATCGAAAAATCCGGTAGCAATACCTAATTCAGTACTTTTAGTGGTGTTCGATGCGCCTTGTATTTCCGTTTTGCCCTTTTTTTCGGTTGCCGTTGCGGTTCCGCCTAATTGAATACTGAATTTGAAATCGCGTTTGAAGGCTGCCATAATTATGAGTAAAAGCAACCCAACTTTAAACCAATGTTTTTTTAAATAATCCCAAGTATTTGCCACAAGTGGCACTGAATCTGTTTGCATGGCGGTAAAAAATTTTTAAGAATCATTTTAAAAATAATTGACCTGTTGTTCTCTGAATACGAGTGCAAATATAAAACAAAATGTTTTTATTTACAACATTTTTTGTTTTATTTTTTGTTTTATTTTCAAACGCCGTATTATCTTTTTTTCGTACTTTGTCGCTGCAAAAGCACAAGAAAATAATGTCTGTAAAATCATGTTGATACGCTAATATTAGAAGCCCTGCACAATGAAGATATGTAACCAGGATAGTGCGTACACATTCTTTCAATTCGGTAAATTTCGGTAACTCTGATTCGGAAACCGACAAAAAAAAAATGAAAAAAATATTTACACATCTCACCTTTTGGGTGTTGTCAGCAATTGTACTCGGTATTTTACTCGGGCATTTTTATCCGGATGTTGTCCTTCAAAAAATAATGGATAAACCCATTGAAGGCAGAATTATGGGACAAGAAATGAAAATCGGTACATCTATCAGCGAATTTTTGTCCGGCATTTTTATCAGTGGTGTAAAGCTGTTCATCAATCCGATTATTTTTCTGACGATCGTTCTCGGTATCGCCGGCATGGGCGATTTAAAAAAAGTCGGCAAAGTCGGTATCAAAGCCTTGATTTATTTTGAAGTGGTGACAACCGGCGCACTCATCATTGGTATCATCATGGCAAATATCATTCGTCCGGGTGACGGCGTAACGAGTAAAGCCACCGGCGACATCAGTAAATTTACAAAAGGTGCTACCGACTTTTCGTGGTGGAAATTTTTGAATGATAATTTCACGCTGCAAGTTTTGTTGGCTTCTATAGTTTTGGGTATCGTTTTAACTTTTGTGAATAACAAACAGCCGATTATGGATTTTTTGAAAATGCTTTCGAAATACATTTTCAAAGGTTTGCACAGTTTCATGTATCTCGCCCCGATTGGCGCATTCGGGGGCATGGCTTACACGATCGGAAAATTTGGATTGAAAACTTTAATTCCTCTAGCTAAACTCATGTTGACGGTTTATTCAACGATGGCATTGTTTGTTTTCGTGGTGTTGTGGTTTATTTTGAAACAATATAACATATCGATACTGAAATTTCTGAATTATATCAAAGATGAATTGCTCATCGTTCTCGGCACATCTTCATCGGAACCGGCGTTGCCTTCTTTGATGGAAAAATTGGAACGCATGGGTTGTTCAAAATCTGTTGTCGGATTGGTTGTGCCTGCTGGTTATTCATTCAACTTAGATGGCACAACAATTTATTTATCCATGTCTGTCATTTTTTTAGCGCAAGTATTCGGTGTTGCACTGGATTGGAGTCAACTCCTCACGATTATCGGTATTTTAATGGTGACATCAAAAGGTGCTGCCGGTGTAACGGGTTCGGGTTTCGTTGTATTGGCATCTACACTCACCGCACTCAAAGTTATTCCTGTCGAAGGTTTAGCGCTTTTACTCGGCGTTGACAGGTTTATGTCTGAAGCGCGAGCAATTACGAATATCATCGGCAATGGTGTAGCTACGATTTGGTTGGCGAATAATGAAAATGAATTTGATAAGAGTAAAATGGAAGCAGCGTTTGGGAAATAATTAAACACACTTGGGTAACTTTTTTGTTTCCGGTGTCTTACCTTTGCATGCGCACACATTAAGGCGAAAAAAAATTACAAACAATGAAAAATAAAGTTTTAGTGACGGGCGGTTGCGGTTATATCGGTAGCCACACAATTGTTGACCTTATTGATAACGGCTACGAGGTTATTTGCGCCGATAATTTGGTTAATTCCGATGATACGGCATTGGCAGGTGTTGAAGCAATTACCGGCAAAAACATCAAGAACTATAAAGTGGATTTATGCGATGCAAAAGCGACACACAAAATTTTTTCCGAGAACAGAGATATAGTAGGTGTCATCCACTTTGCCGCACTTAAATCGGTAGGCGAATCGGTTGAAAAACCTTTGGCTTATTACCACAATAACTTACAAAGTTTGGTGAACGTTTTAGCGTGTTTAAGCGAATTTGATGTTCGACATTTTATTTTTTCATCCTCTTGTTCCGTTTACGGCAATTCGAAAGTTTTACCTGTAACGGAAGATACACCGCTTGAACCCGCAGAAAGTCCGTATGCGCGCACAAAGCAAATTGGTGAAGATATTATCCGCGATTTTTCTTTGGCACATCCTTTTATTTCCAATATAGCTTTGCGTTATTTTAATCCCGCCGGTGCGCATGAAAGTACATTGATTGGCGAATCACCTCGCAATATTGCCAATAATTTAGTGCCGGTGATTACGGAAACCGCTATCGGTAAACGTAAAGAAGTTGTGGTTTTCGGCACCGATTATCCGACACGCGACGGTTCGTGCGTCAGAGATTATATTCACGTTTCCGATATTGCACACGCGCACACTTTGGCTTTAGAATACGCAATGCGTCGCGAAAACGCTACGAATTACGAAGTTTTTAAT
>JAYTNA010000482.1:0-1977 GCA_043748865.1 Saprospiraceae bacterium | reverse complement strand
CGCGACCTGTCCTACATGAACAACCGTCTTAATCTCATTCACTGATAATTTCAAAATCTGTTCTTCTGTTTTTTGCTTTACCGGCATCGGAATCATTATCTCCAACAGGCTTAGCTGAACCGTTGCCGACAACAACAAAACGACTGCGTGACATACTATAAGTGTTCACCAAATAATCCACAACAGATTGAGCGCGTTTCAATGACAAAGATTTATTAGTTGCTTCACTGCCAATATTGTCTGTGTTGCCTTGAACACGAATACGCGAATTGGAAAATCCGCGTGCTAAATCCACCATTTCTCTATCAACGATGTATTTTGCGTTTTCGTCCAATTGATATTCGCCGCTTCGGAAAGTAATACTTACTTGTTTTGTCGCAATCGCTTCTTTATTTGCCACTTCGGAAGTTACAGCAGCAAAAGTTTTTTGACCTTCAGCAGCATTAGCGTTTCCGGTTAAATTGGTAGCTTTAATGACACTTGGGTCAGAAATAAAACGCCAAGAAGGCGTTTTAGTGTCGGCATAGCCGAGACGTTTATATACATCGGTCATGCGATTATATAACATCTCTCCGGTTACGTTTTTATAATTCGGGTTTAATCCGAAAAAATTCAAGTTATCGCCGTGCGTACATAAACGCACGTTATTGATAGATTTTATGTTCGCATCGAGCGGCGTTCCGGAAAAAGCATCAGTGAGTATTTGTGCTGCTTTTTGTTTTGCTGCCGGATTTGTATTTATTTCCGCTGCACCTTTCATCCAACCTTCATAAAGTTGTTGCAACTTATCGCGATTAGCGTTGACCCAACTGCGTTTTGCAATAAAAACATCGGCGATAATATTAGAAGCAGAGCGCGTACTTTCTAAAACACGCGAGCCCGGCACAGCTGCCAAACATTCTTCATCACTCGGTGACCACACTACTGCCGCATCAACTGTTTTAGCTTTAAAAGTTTGTGCCGCATCTAAAGCAGTAGGTTGTTTCACGATTTCTACATCTTTTCCGGTCAAACCGCCGGCTTCGAGTAACCAAAGCAAAAATGTATGAGAAGGCGTGAGTTCAGCCACCGCTATTTTTTTACCGCGCAAATCCGATACTTTAGTTATATTTCGCTGAACGACAATTGCATCACCGCCACGCGACCAATCGGCTTGAAAAACCACGACCGGATCAAAATCTTTGAGTGCCGCCGATTCTGTCGGAAAAGCATCGGCTGTTGTCCATAGTAAATCTACATCACCTTTTTTCCATGCTGCACGACTTGCATCAAAATCATCTAAAACTTTGAAACCGACTTTAAAACCATAATCTTTAAAGAAACGGCTTTTTTCAGAAGGCTCAAAACCTTCGTTGAAATATTGTCCGCCGACATATCCGCCCCAAGTCACGACACCGATTTTTATTACATTCGGATCTTTGTCGTAAGTACGAGAAGCAACAGTTGGACCTGTTCCGGATGAAGATGTAGCTTCTTGAGAATCTTTTGCTAATTTTTTTCCGGCTTCGGTATTGTTCATCACATACTTAAAACCGAAATAAACCGCACCTACAATTAAGAGAGTGATTATAAATTTTGAGAACGTTGTTAATCTTCCCATGGATGAAAGTTGTTTTTGACCACAATTTTCATGATTAAAAGATTGGTAAGATTTATTACTATTCAATAAAAAATCTTGCTTATCTTTTAATCATGAAAATCGTGGTTTTTATTTAAAACGCTAATGTAAACATTTTTTAAAAAATTTAAAGCATTTATCAAACAAAAAAAAATTGCGTAAAGAAGTTAATTTCTATACGCAAATTTTTTTATTAGAATTTAGAAAGCAATTCTAATTTTTAATCCTTTATACCCTAAACACGTCTTCGGAAAAGTTGACGCAATTGCTGTTCAGGCAGCGTTAAATATTTATCATCTTCGAGTAGAAACATGACATCAGATAAATTATCAGGACACAAATCTAATTTCATGTGTTCC
>JAYTNA010000481.1:0-2191 GCA_043748865.1 Saprospiraceae bacterium | reverse complement strand
GATTCGTTGCCTGTAGAGTATATGACGGTGAATAACATTCCGAATTATGTAACGGAAGATATTTTTCAATGGGTATTAAGTATCGGGAATTAGATATTGGGAATTAGGTATTAGGCGTTGTAAGTAAAAATAATTAATACCCAATACCTATTAACCAATATCCAATATTTATAAAAATGGTTGAATCATCGCCGTCAATTCGTTTTCGTCGAAAGGTTTGTTGTAAATTTGCAGGATATTATCCGATGTATTCACCAACAGAACAACCGGAAAATTAGTAATGCCGACAAAATCTTTTTTCAGTTTTTTAGAAAAAAAAGACACATCACCGTTTTCTAAAACCAACGCAGCATCCGTAATTTGTTGTTCTCTGATAAAGAGATTATAATCCGCCATCTCTACATTACTGCTCGACATCGTCACAAAAGTCACAGATAATTTATCGTTACCGATTTTATCCGAAATTTTTTTCAAAGCACGCACTGTTGCTACGCTCGGCTCGTTTTTAAGTCTCCAAAAACAATAGACATGTAATTTATCCGTTGGTTTTTTTATGAGTATTGCTAACGAATCGCTTGCAATCGGTATCAAAGTTTTTCCAGAAGCATTTGCCAATTGTATTTTATCGGCATCCGAAAGTTTTTGTGTTTCGTAATTAACGGCACTAAACGGATTAGCGATGTTATTTTTCGGCGTATCATTTTTACAAGCAGTTTGCAATAAAATGCCGGCGGTGGAAATAAAGTAAATTGCGCGTTGTAATTTGAAAAAAGAATGTATCATGGAAATAATTTTAATGGTTAATGAGTGATGGTTGATATTTAAATGTTGACGGTTGAGGTTGATTATAAAAAAATTAACGAATAAAGAATAACGAATCAACAAAAAAGAAAAATGCGCAAATTTTTTCCGGTAATCATAGCCGCTATTTGTATCCTCATCAATCTGTTTGTCTCTCAAAATTGGGTAGAACAAAATTACTCACGAGGTTTATACGTATTTGTGCGCATTGTATTCGACCACACCTTATTTTTATTACCGATTGCCGGTATATATTTTTTAGCCGTCACGCTTTTCTATCTCGTCTTTCGTTTTATCCATAATTTATTCCGAAAAACCGTGCCGTTTAAACAACGCTTATTAAACGCACTTACTTCACTTCTTATCTTTATAAGTTGGGTTGTTTTTGCCTTCTATTTTCTCTGGGGATTTAATTATGCACGTGTCCCTTTCAAAAAACAAATGAATTTAAGTTTAACTGTTCCGGATAGTGTGCAATTAAAAAACGAACTTATTTTATCGGCAAAAGAAACAGAAACAGCATTATTCATTTTTAAAAACAACGGACAAATTTTAGGAGGAAAAAATTTAGAAGATACAGTTCGCGCAGCTGTATTTGAAACCATGCGAAAATTAAATTTGCCGATACCCGGCACACCACGAGGCAGAGAAATAAAACCGGACGGCATTATGTTCCGATTCGGTATATCCGGTATTTATTTACCTTTTGTGGGTGAAGCGAATATAGATGCGGCTAACTACATTTTAGAAAAACCTTTTACCTTAGCACACGAAATGGCGCACGGTTTAGGTTGGACAGACGAAGGCACTTGCAATTTTATAGCTTACTTAGCTTGCACCCAAAGCAGTAATACATTTTTGAAATACGCCGGTGCCATCAGTTATTACAGGTATGTGGCACCGACTTATCGACGATTTAACAATGAAGATTATAAAAAATTCAGAGAAACACTTTCACCGGATTTAAAAAAAGATTTAGATGCGATTCAAAAAGCGATTCAAAAATATCCGTTGTGGCTATCGTCCGACGCGCTCAACGATACTTTTTTAAAATCGCAAGGCGTAAAAGCCGGTATTAATAGTTACAATCAAGTCGTACTTTTGGTACGCGCTTGGAGAGAAAAGGAAATTAAGAATTAAGAATTATTAAGACTAACTGACCAACCGACTAACTGACCAACTGACGAAAAAATGGTTCACCAAATCCTCTATAACGCATACGCGCCAACACTTTCCCAAATACCCGTAGTCATCATTGCCGATAATATTGCTTCGCATCTGAATGTCGGTTCCATTTTTCGTATCGCCGACACATTTGGTGTGACCGAAATACTTTTGTGCGAAAAATCGCCAACACCACCACACAAACTCATCAGCAGAACAGGTCGCG
>JAYTNA010000480.1:0-1515 GCA_043748865.1 Saprospiraceae bacterium | reverse complement strand
AGTAAATGAGTAATGCCGTTATTTTGTCACAATTTTATTTAAACAGAGGATAGAGCAGAATCTTAAAAAAAATTAAAAATCAAAATTAGATTATAAATCAATGAGTTCCAAATAAAATTAAAATGGTAAACATAATAGATTAGCGGTATTTTTGTTAAAACGCACGATTTTCCTTGTAACAAATTTTGTAAATCGTGCATTGCTTTTTATCTTTGTCGAACAAGAGTAAAATCCAAAATATCCGATTTAATTTTTTTACCCTCCTCCCCCTTTTTTTATTTTATGGTATACCTCTTTGCAGTGATAATTTGTGACCTGTCACAGCAAATAGCTATACCATAAAATAAAAAACTATACCTTCAAAGCAACAAAAGTTGCCAATAACCCGACAATAACACTTGTGAAAATATAAATAAAAGCGGTAGCCCATTGGTTATTCAGCATCAATTTAACCGTTTCATTCGAAAAAGTTGAAAACGTACTGAATCCGCCACAAATTCCGACAGCCAGAAAGGCACGATGTTCATCAGACAAAATTCCTTTCGCTACATAACTCGTAATAATGCCGATGGCAAAACACGCCAAAATATTTGTTAAAAAAGTTGCTGTCGGAAAAGATTGTGACCACCGCGCAAAAATTTGAGTCATGCCGTAACGCATAACGCTGCCAAGTCCGCCGCCTGTAAAAACTAAAAAAAGTTTCAACATAAATTTTGTGATTGGTTAATTGGCGATTAGTTAATTGGTGAGTGGTGAATTAGTGATAACTATTTAACCATTCAGAAACAGGTTGCCTCAATTCCGAAAGTTCATTTTTACTATCTGCTTTTTTATATTTTAAATAATTTCTTGTTTTTAAAAAACAAACATAATAATAGCGCGCAAAAAGACCACTTAATATTGCAAAAGACCAATAAACAATATTGTAATGATGATTATAAAAAACCCATGAATAAAAGTACGCTTGTATCCACCAAAATACCGGAAAAAAAACCAAGCCGGCAACAAATTGAATCGTCGTTTCATAATCTTCGAGATTCATTTTTTTTTGTACCAACGTTGCGAGCGTTACGGGAATTATATTATTAATAAAACCGAAGATAAAAATCGGTAATCCGAGAATAAGCAACAAAATATATTTTACTATTGGAAATTTTTTTAAATTCACATCGCGCAAATTCAACGCACTAAGTTTTGAAAAATAACTTTCGATTCTATTTTTTAAAATATTTTTTTCCGGAAAATTATTCCGGAAGTTATTTTCATTATCATTTTCTAAAAAATTTTCTTGCAAATTTTTTTTTGAAAATAATTTTAAAAAATTTTTACTGCGCCAAAATTTTTTTTCTGTTGAAACCGGATTATCGTTTTGTAAAACAGTTTCTACTTTTTTCAGAAAAGCATCTTCATCTTTATTCGCACAGTCAATTACTAACGGAGACACTTTATTTTCTATAATTAGTGTGAGTTCGTCAATCGCTTTTTTATAATGTTCCTGCAATTTCTCCGTTTCTT
>JAYTNA010000479.1:0-3150 GCA_043748865.1 Saprospiraceae bacterium | reverse complement strand
TTTGCCGGTGGTTTTCGTACCTTCAATGGGTGTTCCACCTAATATAGCAACTTGTTTTACAAGAGCCTCATTACATTTCATACTTGTACCGGCGAGTTGAGAAAATAAAGTTTTCAATTCCGCATCTTCAGTTTCTTTTGAAGCAGTGTTGTAACCTTCTATTCTGTCATTATTAATTTCTATGAGCGAATTCAACGCTTCAATAGACTGTGTGTGAGTAATCATTTTTTTTATTTTTGAATTATTAAATTTAAATACAGTGCAAAGGTGTGTGGTTTTATAACAGGTAGTGTTACATAATTTTTGCTGAAAATTGCATAATAAACACGTTCTATTTATTTCAATATGGTTTTTAAAAATACTTTTAAGAGATTTTTTGAAGTTAGTCCAACCAAAATTAATCGTCAAAATTTGACTTCAAGCAGTTGCAATTGACTTTTTAAATGATTTATTAGTAATTTTCCGCGCGAAAAAAAAACTGATCCCCTACTCTACTGCTTTGGATGAACAATTCATGCTTTTAAATTTCGCACTTCACTGATTGACTTTTTAATTTTTTAATCGTTAATCAGTCAATAAAAAAATAAAAATATTTGTACAGATATAGAAGTCTATATGTAAAATTAAATTAAATTTGCATTATTATTTTTTTAAAATGTTAAATAAACAATTTTTAGATAGATTTGTTAGAAATGCGCGTTCTTTAATTATTCAAAAAGTTAAAGAGAAAGAATTATTTTTTGAACAAAAGGATATTGTCGCGGTTGAAGAACCCTTAGAAATAAATATCATTTTCGGGAAAATAAGTGGCAGAAAAAAACAAAATATTAGTGTGACGATGCGCACACCCGACGAAAGTGATTTTGATTTGGCAATAGGTTTTTTATTTACGGAAGGCATTATTTCATCGCCAAACGATATTGTGCAAGTGCGTTATACGGCTTCTGAATTAGAAACCCAATCGCAAACAAATGTGGTTACTGTAGAATTAAATCCTAGTGTTGTTTTTGATTCAGAAAAATTGAACAGGCATTTTTATACGTCGTCGAGTTGCGGTGTTTGCGGAAAAAGTTCGATTGAAATGGTACAAACAGTTTCGTGTTTCCCAATCAGAAAAAATTTTCCGGTTGTTGAAAGCGCAATTTTTTTTGCATTGCCGAATAAATTAAGAGCAGCTCAAGATAATTTTAATATTACCGGAGCTATTCACGCTGCGGCTTTATTTGATATAAACGGTAATTTATTAGACGCGAAAGAAGATGTCGGTAGACATAATGCGCTTGATAAATTAATTGGTACAACTTTAAGAAAAAATTTATTACCTTTAAGTGATAAAATTTTACTTGTGAGTGGCAGAACAAGTTTTGAGTTGATTCAGAAAGCATTCATGGCGGGAATTCCGATTGTCGCAGCTGTCGGCGCACCGTCAAGTTTAGCAGTCGAGTTAGCAGAAGAAAACAGTATGACGTTGATCGGATTTTTGCGCGGAAATAATTTCAATATTTATACAGGAAGTGAAAGAATTAAACATTGAAAAAAAAATTTCAATGTTTAATTCAAAAAAATTTTCAATTTTCAATTTTCAATTAAAATGAAGGACGATTATAACAAATTTGAAGAAAAAACAAATGGTATCGTTGTGGTTGAACGCGATACGCAAGAACTAACATCGGAAAAATTTACCGGACTCACAATCGGCAAAAGAAAAACTTATGCCGTTGGTTTTCCTGCCATTACCTCTTCCGTTTACCAAATGTTTAAATGGATGAAACCCGGTGATGCTCTGAAAACGATGTTCAAAATAAATCAGAAAGGCGGTTTCGATTGTCCCGGTTGTGCTTGGCCTGATCCGGATGACGATCGTTCCAAACTCGGTGAATATTGCGAAAATGGTATCAAAGCGATTGCGGAAGAAGCAACAAAGTTCCGAATCGGCGGAGATTTTTTTTCAAAAAATTCTATAATTGATTTAGCACAACTTTCCGATTTCGAAATCGGTAAAAAAGGGCGCATATCAGAACCTTTGATTTTACGCGGCACTCATTACGAACCTATTTCTTGGGATGATGCTTATAAACTTATAGCCATAAATTTAAACGATCTGGATTCGCCCGATCGTGCTGTGTTTTATACTTCCGGTCGTGCGAGCAACGAAGCGGCGTTCATGTATCAACTTTTTATCAGAGAGTACGGCACAAACAATATGCCCGACTGCTCAAATATGTGTCACGAATCGAGTGGTAAAGGTTTGGGTGCTACGCTTGGTCTCGGAAAAGGTTCGGTTACACTCGAAGATTTTTATAAAACAGATTTGGTGATTATCATCGGGCAAAATCCCGGTACGAATCATCCGCGTATGTTGTCTGCTTTGGAAAAAACAAAAGAACATGGCGGAAAAATAATGGCTATTAATCCGCTTCCTGAGCCGGGTTTGCTACATTTTATAAATCCGCAAAACATTGGTAAAATGTTGATAGGCGGAACGCCGTTAGCAGATGTATTTTTGCAAGTAAAAATAAATGCCGATGTTGCTTTATTAAAAGCGATTATGGTCTTGATGTTGCAACGCGAGCGTTCAACGGGTGGCGTTTTCGATTGGGATTTTATTAAATCAAAAACAGAAGGCGTTGATGATTTAATTGCAGATTTAGAAAAACAAGATTTTGCTGAATTGGTGTCACATACCGGTATTTCCGAAACGCAAATACGCGAAGCAGCGGACATGATAATGGCGAAAAAAAATATCATCATTTGTTGGGCGATGGGTATTACACAACATAAAAATGCTGTCGGTAATGTAAAAGAAATTGTCAATTTACTATTATTGAAAGGCAGTATCGGAAAACCCGGTGCCGGAACTTGTCCGGTACGCGGACATTCAAACGTACAAGGCGACAGAACGATGGGAATTTATGAAGCACCGTCGCAAGCGTTTTTAGATAAAATGAGTCTAGGTGCCGGATTTAAAATGCCGCAAAAACACGGATACGATGTCGTTCATGCTATTAAAGCAATGCATGCCGGCGAAGCAAAAGTATTTATTGCGCTTGGCGGAAATTT
Source organism: Saprospiraceae bacterium (assembly GCA_043748865.1). Taxonomy (GTDB): domain Bacteria; phylum Bacteroidota; class Bacteroidia; order Chitinophagales; family Saprospiraceae; genus JAAFJT01. The sequence goes on along the minus strand of JAYTNA010000479.1, from coordinate 90 downwards.
TTTATCGGCAACACCGGATACGGAATTTACGGCAACAGCTTTACGGAATTGCGATTTAACAGTGCATATTTCTACAAAACTCAATCGCAG